>DASYMB010000146.1:0-5039 GCA_036009285.1 Pyrinomonadaceae bacterium
TGGAACTGAAGCTCTCACAACTGATATGGATGCCAAGACGCCGAATGATTTATTCAACGGCTTTGGCGCACTCGGAACCCCTATCAATGATTGCGTTGCGCCGCCTGTAGCACCCACGGCGCGCGGCAACGGCAGGTTCGAAGACAATAAGTTCATCTTCAGCGAACGGGAAACTGTCGCCGATGGACTTGGACCCACCTATAACGATGTCGGCTGCGTCGAATGCCACCAGTCGGTTGACGTTGGCGCGTTCAGCCAGACCATGGAATTCCGAGCCGGCCACATCACAAGTGGCGCCTTCGTTGACGCCGCCGGCGGACAACTAATTCACGCTCGCGGAACAGATTCCGACATCGTCGAGCATATAAGCACCGCGGAAACCGTAAAGGC
This sequence comes from Pyrinomonadaceae bacterium, assembly GCA_036009285.1. GTDB lineage: Bacteria > Acidobacteriota > Blastocatellia > Pyrinomonadales > Pyrinomonadaceae > PSRF01. The sequence goes on from DASYMB010000146.1 coordinate 391, forward strand.
CTTTCGTCTTACCACTAGTGCCCTTGGCGATGGTTTCGTGGAATGTATATCAAACACAGACCTGCAAAATACTGTGGCCGCGCAGCCCGCCGCTCAACGAGGCATCAACACTGCGGTTCCGGTAACCGAAGCTAATAACACCCTGCGCATCGGGCGCTTCGGCTGGAAAGCACAACAGGCCAGTCTGTTGTCGTTCGCCGGTGACGCTTACCTCAATGAAATGGGCATCACAAATAAATTTTCCGGCGAGGGCGGTCGAAGCTCTTCTGACCCGAACGCCGGGAAGACTGAGAACCCATGCAGCACGGCGGAAGGTGTCAAGAACTGCACTGGCGCGCCATTCGATCCGGTAGCGGATCCTGAAGACGATGGAGACGACGTGATGGCGTTCGCAGACTTCATGGCCGCAACGCGCGCTCCTGGTCGACAAAGCCCAATCCCGGCTGCCGCAACGCGCGGTGACTCTCTGTTTACTTCAACCGGTTGCGCGGTTTGTCATACGCGTACATTCCAAACCGCTCCTCCGGGAACGTCAATCAACGGCGGCGCGTTTGCAGTGCCGACCGCTCTGGGTAACAAAATAATCCATCCGTTCAGCGACTTTGCGTTGCACGACATTGGCACTGGTGATGGCATAGTTCAGAACGCCGGCCAGGGCTCGGCAAACATGATGCGGACGGCGCCGCTCTGGGGCATTCGCGCCCGCAACCGATTCATGCACGAGGGGCTGAATGTCACCATTTTCGATGTGATTCAGCTTCACGCCGGCCAGGCCACTGCGGCGCGAAACAACTTCAACTTCTTAACTACCGGGCAACAATCCGACCTGATAGCCTTCGTCTTATCACTGTAGTCGCAGCGGCGAAGGTAGGACGTGAGCGACACACCTGAAGCTCGCCGGATTTCGAATAACCCCGCGAGCTTCCTTCCCTAATCAACAGCCTCTGACAACTCAAGACTGATTGTCGACCAGTGAAACTAACCAGGACGTCAACCTTGGGACAAGGTGGAGTTTGCGGTCTGCCGAGTAAGGCGGCAAAGAAAACCGTCGCCTGCAGTCGCAGAATTTGTTTGGCTTTACTGCTTGCTTCCTGCGCTTTCGTATGCGGTTGTTCTGAGGCAAAGAAACCGTTGGCAGAAGCGCCGCCACCTTCCGCATCCACGCCCGTGGATCAGCCGCAACAAATTTCAAAGCTGCCGCCACCAGATCTCAATCAAGTTCAGGAAGCCGTGAAGCGCGTGTTTAAGGAAAGCGTCCTGATAGATACCAGCCGCAACCCTGCTTTCATTACCGGAGACTTTAACGGCGATTTATCCGAGGACGTCGCTGTAGTGCTGAAGCCTGCCGCTGAAAAACTTTCCGACCTGAACGATGAGTTTCCAAACTGGATCCTTAGGGACCTCTCCGGAAGTAAGGAAACAGGAACCCCGCGCCTAAAAGTTACGGCAGACGAAGTTTTGTTGGCGGTGATTCATGGTTATGGCCCAAGCGGTTGGCGCGATCCGCAGGCGACTCAAACATTCTTGCTAAAAAACGCTGTCGGCCCAGCTCTGACAACGCATTCCGCAAAAGACTTTGCCGCCGCAAACCAGGGCAATAAGGTTCCGCAACTGCGTGGAGACGTAGTGCGCGAAGAACTCGGCGGCACGCCCGGATACCTATACTTCGCCGGCGCAACTTATTCCTGGTATGACCCGAAAACTTTTAAAGATGATCCGGAAGTGGAAATGATGCGCAGTCCTCACGGCCAAAAAGTAAAAAAATAAACTACGTCCCGTCTGATGCCCATATGACTGGCAGAAAGTTAAATCGTTTCGGAGGTATTGAAATGATCTTCAAGAAGTTGAGCGCCTGGCTATGCTTGTCGTTCTTAACGTGCGCCGCCATGGCTGCACTAGAACCGAGCAACGTTCGCGCGCTGGGTCGCAGTCCGCTCGTGCAGGAATCTGCAGCGGTTGAATTCATAACTGCTGAAGAGCTTAAAGCTAAGATCACGCGCAACGAGCCCGTAGCGATAATCGACGTTAGAAGCACCGGCGGATTGATGGACAGCGACAATAAGATCAAGGGTGCGGTCTACGTGAAACTGAGAAGGCTGCGGTCCCGGCTGGCCTTTCCGCCGCTCAAAGATGTTCCGCGTAACCGGATGGTTGTTACTTACTGTGCTTGTCCAAACGATGAGTCCAGCGTGCGGGCCGCCCAGGTACTGATGGAAGTCGGCTTCAAACAGGTGCGCGTTTTGAAAGGCGGTTGGTTAGTTTGGAAAAAAGCCAACGGCCAGGTCGAGCCGCTGGCCAGAGGTATGTAAAGTAGGACAGGCATTCCTGCCTGTCCCATTCAGGAATTACAAATCTAGTTACAAATCCATTAATAAATCCCAGGGACAGACAAGAATGTCCGTCCTACCTTTTCCCTCAAAAGTTCAATACAATGATCGTGCACGAGAAGTCAGACCGGAGGGCACAGAACCATACTAGAGGTCGCCAACTTGGAATGCGTGCGCGGGGACCGCAGGCTTTTTCGCGACGTAAACTTTTCGATACCTCCGGGCACGCTACTGCAGCTTACCGGTCCTAACGGCAGCGGCAAGACTAGTTTGTTACGCATCATTGCCGGATTGATGACACCGGAGCGCGGCGAGATACGATGGCAAGGCGCAAACATCCGATCGCTTGCTGAGGAATACTCCAGAAGCACAACTTACATTGGCCACCGTAACGGAGTGAAAGAAGAATTGAGCTCGTTGGAGAACCTTCGCATCTCCAGCGGACTCGCCGGGTCCGAAGTCACACGCGAACAAGCAACGCGATCTCTTGAACAACTAGGACTGGCCGGTCGTGAAAACTTACCGGCGCGATTCCTGTCTGAAGGGCAACGGCGCAGATCGGCGCTGGCCCGACTGCTGACGTGCAACCGGGCACTTTGGCTGCTGGATGAAGTGCTGGCATCTTTAGATCACGCGGCTGGAATCTTAATCGAGTCGGTCATCGGTGAGCACCTAAGCAAGGGGGGGATGGCAATTGTCGCAACGCATCAGGAACTCCACATCTCCGCAGGTTCGTTTCAGCGGCTCGAACTTGGAACCAAGATCCCCGACGACCAGGCATCGCTCGGATGGCCGTCGTGAACGCTCCTACCACTCTGACAATGTTTCGCTGGATCGTTGCGCGCGATCTTACCCTCGCGTGGAGACGACGCGCCGATGTCTTGTCGACGCTGTTCTTCTTCATCATCGTGGTGAGCCTGTTTCCGTTGGGAATTGGACCGGAGATAAAACTTCTGCGCGCGATCGCGCCAGGTGTAGTTTGGGTAGCAGCCTTGCTGGCATCGATGCTTTCGTTGGGACGCCTGTTCGCAAACGATTATCAGGACGGCACGCTGGAGCAAATGCTACTGACGCCCCAACCGCTTTACCTGATTGTAATGGGCAAAGCACTGGCGCAGTGGCTGGTTTCTGAAGTTCCCCTGGTACTGATTGCACCGCTCGTCGGCGTACAGTTTAATTTAGCTCCCAGAACGCTTTTGATACTTTTCCTTTCGCTGCTGATCGGAACGCCCATTTTGAGTTTGATTGGATCGATAGGAGCAGCACTTACACTCGGCTTGCGCGGCGGTGGAGTCTTAATCGCCCTTCTGATCTTGCCGCTATACATACCGGTATTGATTTTTGGAGCAGGCGCGGTTGACGCGAGCATCGGCGGAATGAGTCCCCAGGCGAATCTTTACCTGCTATCCGCATTCCTGGTGGTGGCGCTGGTTTTTGCGCCCTGGGCAACCTCCGCAGCTTTGCGGATATCTTTGGAATAAGACGGACTTGGGAATTTGGACTTTGGCCTTTTGCTTCTTTGAGATCTCCAATTTCAGATATGAGATCGTAAACCAAAGTCCAAAGGCCTAAGACCCGAGACCAAACCAAACGGAAAAAATGAACCTATACAAATACGCATCGCCCTCGGCCTTTTATCCGTTAGCCGGAAAAATGATTCCGTGGTTTGCCATCCCCGCCACAATTCTTTTTGCGGTCGGTTTGTACATCGGCTTCTTCGTGGCGCCCACCGATTTCCAGCAGGGCGACGCTTACCGCATAATGTTCATTCATGTGCCGGCTGCCTGGATGGGAATGTTTCTGTACGTCTTGATGGCGTTCTATGCAGGCATCGGCTGGGCCTTTAACGCCAGGCTGGCGTCGATGATGGCATCGTCGCTCGCGATTACCGGAGCGCTGTTCACCTTGCTTTCGCTGGTCACAGGGGCCTTTTGGGGAAAACCCACCTGGGGAACATGGTGGGTCTGGGACGCGCGCATGACCTCAACGCTGATTTTGCTTTTTCTGTACGTTGGTTTTATTTCGTTGCAGTCGGCGATTGACGATCCTCGGCGCGCGGACCGCGCCGGCGCGGTGCTCGCGCTGGTTGGTGTAGTTAACGTGCCGATCATTTATTTTTCGGTGCAGTGGTGGAACACCTTGCACCAAGGGGCCACGATCAGGATTCTGGGCAAACCATCGATCGCACCGCCGATGCTGGCGGCGCTGCTAATTTTCCTTGCTGCCTGTTGGCTCTATTCGATTGCAGTGGTTCTAATTCGGCTGCGCTGTATTATTCTGGAGAGAGAACAAAACGCCGCGTGGGTAGCCGAGGGAGCGGCC
>DASYMB010000147.1:0-7740 GCA_036009285.1 Pyrinomonadaceae bacterium
ACCTCCATCACCGTGACCGCGATAGGCGGTTAGAAAGTCGGTCAAGACCACCTCAGGAGCCCGGAAGCGAGTATGGTGGTATTGACCGACTTTCTAACCGCCTATCGCGGTCACGATGAGGCACGCGCGCAAAAGATTCACAACGAAACAAAGGGTCTCTTAACCTCCATCACCGTGCCGCTGCAACTCTCGCGGCGGTATCTTGAAGCGACGCAGCGCGGGGACGAGGCCGCAGCCAAAGAGAGCATCGAGGCCATGACCTTCATTGGTCGCTTTGAGCAAGCGCAACATTCCGAGTTTTTTTTTCGGAATTAGCGGCCTTCTACGCCAGTGTCGGCCCGAATAAGATCCAGCGGTTGTTGCAGGCCAAGGAAATGCAGGCCAGCGGTTATCAATCGATACAGAAGAGTAATGCGCTGGCCATCTCACAATTTGAAAAAAGCAGAGACCTCTTTGAGCAACTCGGCGATACCGCCGAAGCCCGCCTAGCCGAAATCTGGGCAGTTCAATTGCTGCCGGAGGTGGCAAAGATTGCCGCGAGTCGGCGGCGGCTTTTGGAATTCATCACCTTCGCGGCTAACAGGAAATTTCAGGTTTTATTGCCCACCGGTTATTACTGGCTCGCGAATGGCGAATTTCATCAGAATGAAATCTCCGACTCAAACAAACACTTTAGAATGGCGTTGCGCCTGGCCGAAGCAGGTGACAATACCTTCGAGGTCCAGCACGTTCAGGACAACCTCGCTTCAAATTACTCGGAGTTAGCCGAACTGGAGCCGGCCCTTTTTTATGCCGGCAAAATGCTTCACGACCGAGAGCTCTACTACCAAAGCGCTTCACAATACCGGCGCGACAAAGGGACGCTCTCAGGTATTTCGCTCAAGCTGGGATTTTTCTCAACCGCCCTGAATCTATCCCAGGAGTCTTTGGAAATTGCTCGTGAAACCTGGCCCGGCCAAAGCATGGTTAACGACTCCCTGCGCCGTGTAATTTTCGCAGCCGCGGCAAAGGAAGATTTCGCGACCGCGTTGAAGTATGCAAACGATTCGATGCAGCTTGCGCTCAAAGCCGGCCAGAGCGCCGAGAACACCCGCATGACCGCCCGTATCAATCTGTTGTTGGCTAACCTAAAGAGCCAAAAGAAAGACTGCGACAACGCCTTGACCGACTACGATAAGGCGCTCGAGCTCTACCAGCTCATTCCCGAATTCTCCGACCGCCTGTATGAGATTCACAAAGGCAAGCTCTTCTGCTTTCAGCAACTCAGTCGACAAGAGGATTTTTCCAGCGAGCTAAACGCCGTCCTGAAGTTGTCTGAAAAGTATCGCGCCACGATTCGCGAAGACGAATCACGCCAGGCGTTTTTTGCAAGTGAACAGGTCATCTATGACGCGGCGGCGGCGAATGCCTTGGAGAGACACGACAGTCGGGTGGCATTTGATTTCGTCGAAGCGTCGAAATCGCGTTCGCTATTGGATTTTGTCGAATCCGGGAAGACGATCGCTGAAGTTGAAAAGAAATTTGGCCCCGTAGCTCAGCCGTTGTCGTTAACGGAAATTCAGGCGCGGATGCCGGAGCAAGTGCAACTGGTGCAGTATGCCGTGCTGCCCGATCGGTTGGCGATATGGGTCCTGTCGAAGTCGCGGTTTGATCTGATCGAGAAGCCGGTAACTGCCACTGAACTCGAACGGAAAATCGAGGCTTATCAAACCTCAATCATCGCTAAAGGATCGCCGGACGAAATCCATCAAGCCGGCAGGGAGCTCTACGATCTCCTGGTTCCGGCCGGTCTCGAAGGCGCCCGGCAGCTTTGCATAGTTTCTGACTCGTTCCTGCATCAACTGGCATTTGCCTCGCTGGTTGCTCCCTCGGGCAAATATCTGGTCCAGGAATTTGCCTTGTCTTATGCGCCTAGTGCTTCGGTGTTAGTGCTGGCCAGCGAGGACGCCCGGCGTAAGGAGCAAGTTACGAACGAGGGTTTGCTGAGCATCGGTAATCCCGATTTTGATCGCGAGGAAAACTCGAACCTGGCCGACTTGCAGGCCGCTGCAACCGAGGCGAGGGACATTGCCGGAGACTACCGTAAATCGCTGCAACTGCTTAGCGGCGAAGCCACCAAGGACCAATTCTTACGAAACTTTGCCGATTTCGAAGTGGTCCATTTCGCCGGCCACTTTGTCGCGAACCGGCAATCCCCGGGTAATTCAAAGCTGCTCTTTGCCGGAGGCGACTTGCGTTCAAAGGAACTCGGCGCCTTCAAGCTGCCGAAGGTGAAACTGTTCGTGCTGTCAGCCTGCGAAACTGGGTTCGAGCGTTACAACAAGAGCGAAGGGGCCATCGGCATCGCGCGCACCTTGTTGGCGCTGGGAGCGCCCCTGGTGGTTGCGAGTCAATGGCAGGTCGACTCGGAACCTACCAAAGATTTGATGCTCGCTTTCCACCGCAACCGCACTCAGAAAGGGATGACCTCCGCCGAGAGCTTGCGCCAGGCGCAACTTGAAATGTTGGACCGGGAGGAGACGAAGGCGCCGGTCTATTGGGCTGCGTTTTCCCTATACGGTGGTTACGCTAACTATTGAGATGATGCGAATCTGTCCCAAATGCGGCGACTACTATGCTGACGATTCGTTGGCCTTTTGCCTCGTCGACGGAATGCCACTCGTCAAACTTAATCCTGGCAGTGAGAAATGGAGCGAGGGATCCGAGGCCGTTCAAAGTAAAGAGAAGGCGCTAAGAAAACAGCAAAGGAAGGTGAAGTGGCGGAGAGTTTTGGTGAGTAGCATGACGATGGTCATAACAACCATGGTTGTTTGCGTGGTGGCCGTCAACAGCGTGATTCACCTTACGAGACACGAAGAAAATGTTTTGGCCAAAGCTGCGATCGCGGCGACCGACCCGACGCGATTTGGGGAACCCATCGCTACGCCTACGCCCAGTGACTCGACTCCCACAGAATCACCAACGGTTGAGACGAAGTCGACCACGGAAACGCCAACGATCACCCCGACACCCACACCAGCGCCCACCACGTCCACTCCGACGCCGACGCCGATTCCCTTTTACAAGATCAGCGGGCGCGTAATGGACGCGCGTCAACCTCTCAGCGGCGTCCCACTTATGCTCGGAGGAACAATAACCGCTTCGGTAACGACCAACCCAAGTGGCTCCTACGCTTTCAGCAATTTGCCTGCAGGCGGCAGTTATACCGTTACTCCGGTTCGGGCGAAGATGAATTTCACGCCGCCGAGTCGCGCGCTGAACAATTTGAAGCAGGATGGGTCGGCTGACTTCATCGGCGTCGCCCAAGCCGAACTCTACAAAATCAGTGGGCGAGTAACGGGTGAGGGTCAGCCCCTTGGCGGCGTCAGGATCAGGCTTGACGGGACAAAGACTAATTCGACGACCACCAATGCAAACGGCGACTACGCTTTCAATGATCTGCCGGAGGGCGGCAACTATACAGTCACTCCTCTCACTCTCTCGTCGCGGATGAGCTTCTCGCCTATCAGGCGTTCCTTTAACAATCTAAACCATGACGAGTCGGCAGACTTCCTCGGCGTGGATCAAACTCGCAGCTATAAAATCAGCGGGCAAGTGACGGATGGACGTCAACCTCTTGGAGGCGTCAGAGTCAGGCTTGACGGGAAAAGGAACGACTCTGCGACGACTGATGGAAGTGGTAACTATGCTTTCAGGGATCTGCCGGAGGGCGGCAACTACACCATCGCTCCCAGCGCGACGATGAGTTTCAGGCCGTCGAGTCGCTCCTTTACAAATCTATCGCAGGATGAGTCGGCTAATTTCACTGGCGTGGTCGTGGTCGCAGACGTTTTGCCACCAATACAAACATGCACCGACGCTGACCGGGCTCGCGAAAGGGATAACCTGATCAACAAATACGCCGCTATGTGGCAGCGCAGTATTGAATCGGAAAAGGTTAGAGTCATCGCCGAGACGATCGCCGCGAGGTTGCCTGGGGTGGAGCCAAAGTTTGTTGAGGCCACGGCCAGTTTAGGCCCCGTCAAATATGACGTTGCGTTTAAAGAATGTTCGCCGCGACTTGTCATGGCGAGATATGAGTGGCAAGTCAGAATGTACTACGAGGGAACGACGAGAACTGTGGCGGTTCCCAGGCAAAGAACTTGCGGGAAACTGTTAGGCGTCTGGTTGTGTCGCTAGATTGATCTTCTCGCGCGGCGTTACATTTTGAGTGGGGACGTCACTCTAATTCGAAAGCTATTTCTTAACCCAAGAATTTCGCCCAAACGATAGGAGAACATCATGTCTGTACAAGAGAGTTCCGCCACCGCCCTTATCAGATTCACCGGTCTGGGAATTATCTGCTTCAACCAGGAGCGGCAAAGAGGCGAAGTCGCCGCCATTCGCGATAATAAACACGTATTGACGATCAAGATTCAACAGCCCGTCTATCAGGACGGCGCCGAGAAGGACATTGTCGTTTACAAGGACGTCGCCACTTACCAGGACCTCCCGAAGGAGGACGTGACTCTGGAAATCAAAGCAGTGACCAATCCGGCGATCAAGGGTTACGAGATTTATCAGCCCGGAGACTTCGATCGGCTGGATTCTCCGGACATCAACGATTTTCGCTGGATCGTTAGCATGGACAACCTGCACGGCGCTGCGGCTCTGGCTCCAGCCGCGCGGGATAGCTATCCGATAACGAAGATATATGTCGGCAACGGCTTATTCTATACCCACAAGCTCGACCGGAATCTCTTCTTCGAAAAGCTGGAAAAAGACGAAAAGGGAGCGGCGGTAAGACGCGAGGTCTTTGGCAATGTGGGCGAAACCATGGGCGTCAAAATCGAAGGCGAAGAGGTTAGTTTCACTATTCGGATTGGCGACCGGGAAGAAACACACTCGCTTCGTCGCGTTGCTGGTCTACCGTTCAGAATCGAAATCACAAACATGGACCACAGCGATAATGCCGTTTACAGCGACATGGCCGATTACTACAAATATGTTGCCAGTCCCAACGGCACTGAGTTTGATCTTGCTCCCGTAGTCGAAGAGACCGACGGCGAAGTGGTGGGAACCGGCGTAAACACCCAGGAGTTTTGTCATCCGATCGTTGTCGACTTGCGGTCCATCGACGACCTCTAAACGAAAGATGCTGATCTTCTTAATCGCTAAGCACCTGATGTGGTCTCGTCACAATGCCGATGGCGGGACCAGCTTCTATTACTACTACGATGAAATCACCTGGGTAGTAGGGGCGATAGCACTTGTCTGGGTCACGTGGTTTTTGGTGCGCAGCTACCGGCGTGCACGCGCGCTCAAGCGTCGACCGCGCACCAATCACCGGTTGCTTAAACGAATAGTCAGGATCAAACAGGAATTGAGCTCGAGTTTCCTGCAGCCGGGTTTTTCCGGAAACATTCACGCGGTAGGCATAGGCAAAATCGGAGACGCATTTTGCATTCAAGTTTTTGTCCAGGATCCTAACCAGGAAATCCGAGCTGGTTCGGGCAGGACGACACTGGCGCAGAGTTATCGTGGTGTTCCCCTCGTGCTAATCGAAATGCCCCGGGCAGGTTTCTTGTCAGATACGACGGCCAGTTCAGCAGTGGAGCCGGCGCAATATCCAAACGGCATCCGTGAACAACAGGAGCTGATCGTCGGTGGCATCAGCGGCGCAAACGCAAACCTGGCAGGGCAGAGTGGGACCATCGGCTATTTCTGCACTCGCAAGAGTAAGCTGCCGCGCCGAAAGGAAACTCATCTACTAAGCAACTCGCATGTTTTTGCCGACCTGGCAAAGGCGAAAATTGATGATGGCGATCTGATAATGCAGCCGAGTCCCGGTGAGCCCACAAACAATCGGCCCATCGCGTCGTTGGTACATTTTTCTCCGCTGCTATTCGATGGCGATCTCAGTGAGCCCAATCATGTCGACGCCGCCGTCGCTAAACTTTGGGCGGCGCACTCGCATAAGCCCGTTATTCCGTTGATTGGTGCGGTTGAGGGTTATGTGGAAAAGAAAGACATCGAAATTGGAGAAACCGCTCGCAAGTTCGGACGAACTACCGGTTACACTGAAGGGCAAATCTTTTCGATCTATCTGGATATTTGGATCCGCTATGACCGCACGGGGCAATCGGCATTTTTTCAGAACCAGTTGCTGATCGAACCGGCGCTGCCAAAGTTTACGAAGTTTGTCGCCAAGGGCGACAGCGGTTCCCTCGTGGTTGATGGGAAACAACATGCCATCGGGTTGATTTTTGGTGGTATGGCGGAAATGCCGGAGTCACTCATTGACTCAGCGAAGGTTGAGTCTTCAAGCGGGCAGGCCGCCTCGAGTGCTGGGGAGCTAAAACGGATCGAAAGCTACGGAGTAGCAAATCCTATCAGTGAAGTTTTGCAGCGCCTCAAGATCGACCTGCTGGTTTGATAGTTCCTGGACGTAAAGCAAACTGTTAGTTTGCTTGAGGTGGCCGGGGTTTAAGTGAGCGGCAAATGAGCGATTCGCAAACTAACAGTTTGCTTTACCTGCAACCTAACCGAGGTTCATGCGGTGCAGGAGATCTATGAACCTGGGGTCGGAGTGAAGGCTGTCAAACCTGGGATCTACTTTCAGGAACGCCATCCAGTCGGCTCGATCCTGAAAAGCTGTCTCCAACCATTCGAACGCGCGGTCTTTGTCTTTCAGTCCGACGTAAATCGCGGCGATGTGATAAGCGGAGATGTATTTTTGCTTCTTTAATTCGATCAGGCTCGCGAGCTCCGTCTGCGCCTTATTCGCATCGCCGGCCAGGGCAAGCGTGTGGGCATATTCGGCCCTCATCAGCGACGAGCCTCCGGAAGCGGCGATCGCTTTTTCAAACTCTGCCAGGGCCTCCTTATACATTCCCTTCTGTGCATAAGACAGACCCAGATACCGGCGAGCTACGAAGAAGGTCGGGTCAAGCTCGATAGTCTTCTTGCACTCAGTTATCGAATCATCGAAGCGATGGCCGAGGTAGTAAACAAGTCCAAAATGAGAGTTGATGATGAGCGAGGTTTTATCAATCTCCTGAGTTCGCTGGGTCTGCTTTACGGCCTCATCGAAGCGGCCCTGAGCGGCCAGGTAGTTTGCGTACCACTGATGTGTCGAAGCGTAATTGTCGTTTAGGTTGATCGCTTGCTTAAACTCTTTTTCCGCCTCGAGCCAATTCCAGTCGCCACGAAAAGTTGTGTAAGCCAGCGCCGCGTGAGCTTCGGCGAGATTGTTATCGATGGCCAGCGCCTTGATGGCGGCGTCATGCGCCTTGGGGAACGCCTCGCGTGGTGATTTCGCCCCGTAAGTTCCCAGCATGTTGTGACAATCGGCCAGCCCGGCGTAAGCGAGCGCGTAGGTCGGATAAAGCGCCAGGGCCTGATTAAAGTTACCCATGGCTTCATTGATGCTGTCTGTGGTGCGCTTGTTCCAGGCGTTGCGTCCTTTGACGTAAAGCATTTCGGCATCCCGCTTCTGCTTCTCCACCGTCCCAAGTTTGACGCCGACTATTTCCGACACCGCGGCAACAATCTCATCCGGAACCAAAGTAAAATCTGAAAACTTTACCGGTCGCTGCACGCCCCACATTTGTCGGCTGTCGCGCGTATCGATGAGCTCTGCGCTAACGATGATTGAATTGTCTCGCTTCAAAACGCGGCCCAGCAAGATGGCCCGCACGTTCAACTCGCGGCCTAAAGCCCGCGGATCAATTTGACGTCCCTTGTATTGCTGCACGGCAT
>DASYMB010000148.1:0-14391 GCA_036009285.1 Pyrinomonadaceae bacterium
ACGACCGACAAAAGCGGTGACAGGTCACCGCACTCCAAATTGCAGCGTTAAGCCGCGGCTAATTTGATCTGGCAACATGAGCATCCAAGCTGAAGGAGTTGATATCGCGGAGCATCGCAACGAAAGATTAGTTGTCGATGACTCTCGTGCTGCTCGCCAACCGACCCTGGCGCCTTCCGCCTCTGCGCTTGCCGCGTTTCATCTGGAAAAAAAATATGGGAAGCGCCGCGTCGTCGATGACGTCGGGCTTCACGTGGAGAAGGGCGAGGTGGTCGGACTCCTGGGCGCAAACGGCGCAGGCAAGACTACAACTTTCTACATGATGGTGGGTCTGGAGCGTCCGGACGCGGGAATGGTAAGCCTCGGCGGTCGCGATGTGACGAGGTTGCCGATGTATCTCAGAGCGCGCTTGGGTCTCGGTTATCTTCCTCAGGAGCCTTCGATCTTTCGCAAGCTGACGGCGGCGCAAAATATTCTGGCCGTGCTCGAGACGATGGGGCTGAGAAGGCGAGAGAGACTGAGCCGGCTGGAAGAGTTGTTGGAAGAATTTGGCATCGCTCACGTGCGCAACACGCGCGGCGATGCGCTCTCAGGCGGTGAAAGACGAAGGACCGAAATCGCGCGCGCGCTCGCAACCGAACCACAATACATTCTGCTTGACGAGCCCTTCGCCGGAATTGATCCCAAGGCTGTCGACGACATTCAAAATGTCATACTTTATTTACGCAATCGTAGCATCGGAATTTTGGTGACGGACCACAATGTTCGCGAGACGTTGGGAGTTACCGATCGCGCTTATATCATGGCCGATGGTCGTATCTTCCGCTCCGGCCTTCCGCGCGAGCTCACGGAAGATGCCGAAGTGCGTAGACTTTATCTGGGCGAGAAATTCCGCATGTAATCTACTGCTTGAATGCGGAAACAAAACTGGCAGGCGCAATGTGCTCTAATCGAGTATAATCCCCTTGCGCTTATCCGAAAAATTTCAGTAAAAGTATTTATCCAAGACAGGGAATGTCTCTTAAACTAACTACCAGCCTATCTCAACGACTCGTGCTGACTCCGCAGTTGCGGCAGCGCATCGAGATGTTGCAGATGACTACTCTCGAGCTAACCGATCTGATTCAACAACAGATTCTCGAGAATCCGGTCCTTGAGGAAGTAGCTACGCAGGAAGAGGTCGGGGAGCTTGCGGAAAAGATTCTCGATCACCTCGCCAGCTCCGATCCGGGCGCCGCTCCCGATCACCCGCAACAACTGGAAGCCAGCGAGCCTGAACTCGGTAGTCCAACTTCCAATGGTTCGGGTGATCTGGATGCAGCAACGCGCGCCTATGCTGAAGGCGAAGGTGGCGAAAGTGGCGAAGGTGGCGAAAGTGGCGAGGGTGAACAGCACGAACTCGGTACCGCTGATTTGAGTGAAGATTCAATCGGCGATGAGATTGTTGGTGAAGAAGGCGCGCGCGATGCCTTTGAAGAGATCGATTTCGGCCGGGAGTTTCAGGACTACCTCGATCCTGGATACAAGACGCAGGAGATCGAATACAAAGAAGACGCGCCCACCTTCGAACAGTTTCTGACCAGACCTCCCTCGCTTGCCGATCATCTGGAATGGCAACTCCACCTGAGTCCCATTGAAGCCGATGTTTGCGAAGCGGCAATCAGCGTGATTGGCAACCTCGATGCTGACGGCCGGCTGAACGCTACCAACGAAGAAATTGCGGCGATGGGTGGTTGGACCGAGGAGATGGTTGAAAAGGCCAGACGGGCCGTCATGCATTTGGATCCAGTCGGCTGCGGAGCACGAGACGTAAGAGAGTGTCTGCTGGTGCAGCTCGAAGTGAAAGGTGAAGGCGACCGGCTCGCCGCCAGGTTAATCAGCGAACACCTTCCCGACTTACAACAACACAAGCTGCCGCATCTGGCCAAACAGATCAACAGCGACGTTGACACGCTGCTTAGTGAATTGCAGTTCATTCGCGCGCTCGATCCTTACCCCGGACGTCGCTACTCATCAGATGAGCCGATTCTGATTTCTCCCGAGATCTATATTGAGAAACTCGACGAGGACGACGAGGAGTATGTGATCTATTTCGCGGATGACGGCAGTCCGCGCCTGCGGGTGAGCCAACAGTATCAGCAGATGCTGGGTAAGACCGATGTGAGCAACGAGACCAAGAGTTTTATTCGCGAGAAGATGCGATCGGCGGTCGATCTGTTGCGCAACATCGAGCATCGTCGCCAAACCATTTACAAAGTGGTCGAGTCGATCGTGCACCGGCAGCATGAGTTTCTCGATAAGGGTGTTCAGTACATCAAGCCGATGATGTTGAAGGATATTGCCGAGGACATCGGCATGCACCTTTCGACCGTTTCCCGAGTAGTCAATCGGAAGTATGCGCATACACCGCAAGGCGTCATTGAGCTGCGCCGGTTCTTTACCGAAGGGATGATGAATGAGGACGGCGAAGAAATTTCAACGCGCATCATCAAGCTGAAGATAAAAAAACTGATTGAAGAAGAGGATTCGCATAATCCAATCACCGACGATCAAGTGGTGAAAATCTTAATCAAAGACGGAATAAAATTATCGCGCCGGACGGTCGCCAAGTATCGCGATCAAATGAGCATCCCCGGCTCTCGCGAGCGTCGCGCTGTCGTCTAAGCTGTCGCGCGAAGATAGAGTTTAGCCCCCTACAGGTTTTGTATTGGTCCGAGCCAGATTCACGACTCGGCAAGCATTACTATATCCACCAGGGTTGAGAAGGGATACGCAGTCATGAGGTTTGAGTACACGGGTCGGCATGTTGAAGTCTCTCCCGGCATCCGCAAGCACGTAGAGGATCACTTCGAGAAACTCGAGCACATTTTTGACGGCACTACTGCCTGGACACACGTCATCATCGACGTGGAAAAGAATCGTCACATTGCGGAGTTGATAGTCCACTGGCGCGATCACACCCTGACAGCCAAGGATAGCAACGACGACATGTATCTAGCCTTGACGCGCGTGATGGCGAAGGTAGAGAAACAGGCCCTCAAACTGAAGAAGAAAATCATCGACCGGAAACAAGGCGCGCGACGTACCTCCGCGGTGGCGCCGGCCCCTGATGGGAATATCGAAGCTAGTCCTCGTCCGCCCCGGATTATCAACGCGCGCCGTTATGCCGTTAAGCCGATGACTGCTGAAGAGGCAGCTCTCAGACTATCCGAAGACCCGGATCAGTTTGTGGTTTTCCGCGATGCCGACACCAATCGACTTGGCGTTTTGTACAAACGGGCAGACGGGAACTTTGGCCTGATCGAACCGTGAGGTCGGGGCAGTAGCCCGACCGTGAGGGGAGGGCGCGCTGTGTCTAGTTACGGCTCCCTCACGGTCGCGCTACTGCCTCGAGCGCCCAATCCGCTTTTCCCATGAAACAACTGCACGATAGTGAACAGAAAAATGAAAACGCGGTTCCTGACATCGTTATCATCACCGGTTTGAGTGGCTCCGGAATGTCTGCCGCCACGAACGCTTTCGAAGATCTCGGTTATTTCTGCGTCGACAATCTGCCGATCACGATGTTACCGACCTTTGCGCGTCTGGTTACTACCGACTCGGACGAAAAAGGCATCGAGCGCGCCGCTTTGGTCATCGATATTCGGGAAGGAACCTTCCTGGCCGACTTCGGTAAACAACTCGCTGCCTTACGGGCCTCCGGACTCAGCGTTTATGTTTTGTTTCTCGAAGCCTCAGACGACGTGCTGCAGCATCGCTTCAGCGAGACGCGCCGGCCCCACCCGGCAGATAACGGACAAACCTTAAAGCAGGCCATCGGCGCGGAACGCACCGCGATGGCGCGCGTTCGTTCGCTTGCTGATCAAATTATTGATACTTCCGAACACACCGTTCACACGCTGCGCGGGCACCTCCTGGAAAGGTTCAGCCCCGATCGCAAAGGTGGACCAATGCGCGTTCAGGTGTTGAGCTTCGGTCATAAGTATGGCAATCCGGGCGATCTGGAATTACTGTTCGACGTAAGACACTTACCCAATCCCCACTTCGTTCCGGAGCTGAAACCACTCTCTGGACATGATAAACGCGTCGTCAAATACCTAAGAGCGCAGCCGGAAGTTGAAGAGACACTAAACCGCTTTTCCGATCTGCTCGACTATCTGCTGCCGCAGTATAAACGCGAAGGAAAATCTTACGTGACGGTGGGAATTGGCTGCACCGGAGGTCGTCACCGCTCCGTGATGGTGGCAAATGCGTTGGGCCGCAGACTGCGCCGCTCCGGTTTCGATGCTCAGGTTGTTCACCGGGACGTGAGAAAATCCAACCGCCACAAATGATCGAGCACGAAGAATGAACGGCCGCGGATCACGCGGATGAGCGCGGCCTTCAGAACCACCTGCGGTAGCGGGTGGGCCCAAGCAACGTTACCTGCCCGCTACCGCAGGCGGTTCTGACAAACCCGATCCGCGGTCATCCGCGGCTCTTATTCAGGAGACAGATTTCATGAGCAGCAACCCACAGCAAAATGCGCCGAAGGAAGACACACGACGAATCGCGGGCGTGATTGTGACGCACGGACATCTCGCGGGCGAACTGCTGGCAGCGGCGGAAATGATCGTTGGTCCTATTTCATTCATCACCGCAGTTTCAATTGGCTGGCATGACGATGTGGATGCCGCCCGCGATGAAGTTCAGCGCGCGATCACGCGCGTCTCGCAAGGCGCCGGGGTGTTGTTGTTGACTGACATGTTTGGCGGAACGCCGACCAATATCGCATCAATGTTCCTCGACGACGGCAACGTTGAAGTTGTTACCGGGGTGAATCTGCCGATGGTGATCAAGCTCGCAAGCCAAACAACCACCGGTTCTTTGGTTGAGACTGCGCGGCGAGTTTGCGATCTCGGGCGCCAGGGAATTTATCTTGCCGGCGACCTGCTGGCCCCTCCTGAAAAAAGCAGCGGCAAGCAATGATCGAGCGGACCCTTCTGATCACAGCCCGCCTGGGACTGCATGCGAGGGCCGCCGCGAAGCTCGTGCGAGTGGCCAACGGCTACAAAAGCCAGGTGCTGTTACAACGCATCGATGGCAGCGCCACCGCCGATGCCAAGTCAATTCTCAGCGTGCTCATGCTGGCGGCTGGTCGTGGTACCGAGTTGCGGGCCACGGTTGAAGGGATTGACGAAGAGGCAGCCATGAACGCCATCGACCAGCTTTTTGCCGAAGCGTTTGGCGAAATGGAACCGGAGTCATCGATATGACCGAAGCACTTCAGGAGATCCGCTGCCAAGGTCTGGGCGTTTCTGAAGGCATTGTGATCGGGCAGGTCCTGCGTGTACACGATGGCACCGAGCAGGTCTATCGCTGGCGAATAGATGACGCGGACGTGGAAAAGGAGCACCAGCGTCTTCGCGCTGCGGTCGACTTGGCGAGTAAGCAGGTACTAACAATAAAGGAGCAAGCTGAAAAACGTTTCGGCAAAGATCACGCTTACATTTTTGATGCTCACCTGCTCTTGCTCGAGGATGAAAAACTGATTGGCGACATTGAGCGACACATAGCCGACAGCCACGCGAATGCGGAGTGGGCGGTGAAGGTAGTTGGCGATGCATTGCTACATCTTTATTCGGAGATAAAAGACGACTACCTGCGCGAGCGTGGCTCGGACATTGAAGACGTTATGCGCCGGCTGCTGGTGGCGCTCGGCGGAGTGCAACCCCGCAATCGCAGCCTTTCGGAAGATGCCGTAATCGTCGCCCAGGACTTGTTACCCTCCGCAGTCGCGGAACTCGATCTCGAACATGCGCGGGCCCTCGCGACGGACAGCGGCGGTTGGACTTCACATACGGCGATTCTCGCGCGCGGCGTTGGTATCCCCGCCGTGGTTGGTTTGCGCGATTTTTTCCGGCGCACGAAAACCGGCGATAAGATCATCGTCGATTCGACGCGCAACGAAGTTATCCTTCATCCCTCGGCCGCAACGCTTGCAGAGTACCAGGCTGAAACTGCGAACCGAGCAAACCCGCGCGGAACGACTGAGGCACCGGAGACTGGTCCAGTCCGTACCGAGGACGGCATCGAAGTGACGCTGCGCGCCAATGTCGAAGTGCCGTCAGAATTTGAGGGCGTCGAAAAGTATGGCGCATCCGGTGTGGGACTCTATCGATCCGAGTTTCTGCTGGCGCGACGCGGCGCCATGGTTTCAGAGGATGAGCAACGCGTGGCCTACGAGGCGATTGCGAAAGTTGCCGGCGAGCAGGGCGCGGTCATTCGGTTATTCGATTTGGGCGGCGATAATCTGCGCGAACAATTTCAGGAACCGGAAAAGAACCCTGCGCTGGGCCTGCGCGCAATTCGCTTCGTGTTGCGCAATGAAGCGATTATGCGTGAGCAGGTGCGTGCGATTTTGCTTGCATCGGCAAGCGGACGATTGAAGATCGTATTGCCGATGGTGGCAGACGTAAGCGACGTCAGGCGCGCCCGAGCAATAATTCAGGACGAGACGGCGAACCTGTTGAGCGCCGGCCACGCTCTCGGCGAGATTAGTGTGGGTGCGATGATCGAGGTGCCATCGGCTGTTTTCATGGCTGAGAAAATTGCGCGCATCGTAGACTTCTTTGAACTTGGCACCAACGACCTGGTGCAATACACCCTCGCCGTCGATCGTGGCAATGACGAAGTCGCCGATTGGTTTCGCACGCTTCACCCCGCCGTTCTTCACAGCATCGATCGGAGTCTTAAGGCAGCGCGACAGGCTGGCATTCCGGCGATCGTCTGCGGGGAAATGGCATCCACGCCGGCGTATGTGGTGTTACTCGTGGGACTTGGCGCGACGGACCTAAGCATGACACCCTCTTCGATTCCGCGTGTCCGTCGCGCTATTGCCGGCATTGATTCAGAGAGTGCGCGACTCATCGTGGAACAATGCCTCAACTGCGATACCGCCGACGAGGTAGAAAACCTGGTGCGCGAGCGCTTCACTCTTCGTTGGCCGCAACTGTTTCCGCCGTCGGGCTTGCCATCGCCAAGACAAACAAAGTAAGCTTAACTCGGCCCATCCGCCTTATCCGTCACCCCAACATTCCATATTGCCGACGCCCTTCAGCCAGCGACGCAAACTGCTAGTTTGCGAGATGGGTTCGTTGCCACTGACCTGAGCGGCTGCTGCTGAGTAGCGGCTACCGACGCAAACCGACAAGCTTGCTTTACCTCAATCGGTAAAGATTCTTCCAAGAAAACCGTAGCGTTTAATAGTTTATTAGTACCGGAGCACTCCGTCGGAGCGGCGTTGAAGCTGAATGCCCCAGCCGAACCGCCGCTGGAAATATCTTTGGAAAGAGTGAGAACGACCATGAAAATTCCAGCATTTACCGCGACCATTTTGGGTGTCTCCCTGGCGGTGACAACGTCCGCCCAGGTGAAATCGGTGGCTGCGGCGAATAATCAACCCACTGCAAAAACAGCGGCTGCAAATCAAACCGGCGGTCAGGCTCCCATTAAGATCCAGGGTCACACACTTCCTAACGCGATGCGCGCGCGCGTGATGGGACCGGATGCGAAGAGCGTCCCGGCTGGAAGTATCGTCAGTTCGGGAGCGCTTCAGGCCCGCGACAAGCCCGATTTCAACAACCACACCGGAGCCGCTCGCCTCCGTCGTGCCGATTCCTTGTTGGCCGCACCGCTTGATTCTGCTGACAAGGCAACGCCGAACGCTTCACTTGATGACTCGAAGACGGACGCGAGCAACTTCAAATCGTCTACCGCAAGTCTGTTGCCGACCAATACGGTGGCAAACGTGAGTCCGACAATTGCGAATGCCTGGACGCAGGTGTATCGCGTCGGCGTCAGAGATGTGTTGGACATCCAACTCTCCGATCTTCCCGGTAGAAACTCGACGCTGTTCACGGTGCTTGAAGACGGCGTGCTGGAATATCCCTTAGCGGGTAATCCGATTGTTGTTGCTGGACTGACGACGCCCGAGATAGCGGCGCTCTTGCGGCAGCGAATAAAGATTTTCGACAACCCCACGGTGGCGGTGGCGGTGCGCGATTATGCCAGCCACGCTATTACCATCAGCGGCTTCGTTGCCGCTCCGGGGACAAAAATTCTGCGCCGGGAGGCAATGCCGCTCTACGGGGTGCTTGCCGAAGCATTGGTCCTTCCGGAAGCCGCGCGCGCGACGATAACCCGACAGGGAAGCACGCCAATCATCATCGATCTAACGGACACAAATCTTTCGGCGACGCTGGTAGTTCCCGATGATGTTATCAAAGTGTCGGGACCGCCCGTCACACCAACTGAATTCTATTTCGTTGGCGGCGAAATCAACTCGCCCGGCCAAAAGCCCTACCATGCTGGACTTACCCTAACCCAGGCGATCCTTGCGAGTGGCGGCACAAGCACGAGCGCAGGTCCGAAGGTAAGAGTTTCGCGTCAGGGACCTGATGGCAGACTGAACGCGGAAGAATACAACTTGCGAAAGATCCAAACGGGAAAGTCCCCCGATCCGGTTCTACAAAACGGCGATCGCATCGAGCTCATGACGGCAAACTAATTGTCTGTCAATTCAAATTAAACGAGGGTGGCTGCTGCGAGCCACCCTTTGTTTTTCTGCGAGCTGTTAGTTTGCGAACCAGCCTGAGGCTTGTTTGTTAAGCAAAGTGTTAGTTTGCTTCCCCGTCCGGAAAAAGCGTTTCGATTGAAGCTGCACACGCCGACTCGTCCGCAAACTAACAGTTTGCGTTACAACCGGCCGGATCTGTTTATAATGGCGCGCCGCCAAATCGAATGAAGACTCCATCCACATCGTTGGTCCACGTTCTGATCGGCAAGTCGATCCTGGAAACGTTGCTGGTCGGAGCGCTCGCGCTGTTTGCTTTCATGACTGTCGTGCCGCCGTACTTTCACGGCTGGGGTGAAGTCACTGATACGGGAATTTCAGGTTGGGTGGTAAACAATGCTGCGCCCTGGGAACGCGTCGAGGTGCAACTATTCATTGATGGAAAGTTTGTGGCTAGGACCGTGGCTAATGAACCCCGCCCCGATGTCGTTGCCGCCGGTTGGGCGAAAGATCAATGGCACGGTTACACGTTTCCGCTCGCAGCGCACGGTGCCGGTTCGCATGAAGCCCGTGTCTATGCTCTTCACGATAGTGGCAGCGGCAGACGCAAGTCGCTGCAGTTGGTCGGCGATCCAATCGCTTTCGTTTTCGATGATGGTGGAAAACCGAAGCGCACAGTTCACGTCACCTTTTGATCATGTCCGCAGAATCAGAAACATTGAATTCAGTTCCGGGAGGACAAGTTAACAAGCTTGCTCTTTGGGAAATTGTCTCCGTAGTTACATCTTGCCTGATCGCCGAGTGGGTCGCGCTCGGGTTTGCCGGCGGCAACAAACTAATCATCGCCATTCCCATTCTGCTGGCGCTCGGGTTGATGGCGTTCTCGCATCGCGAGCGCGGTGAAAGCCTCCGCGAGCTCGGGTTTCGTGGCGACAACTTTGTCGACTCGTGTCGCCTTTTGCTTTTGCCGACTGCGGTGGCGTTGCTCACAATATTGGCTCTAGGCTGGTTTACAAATCACGCGATATTTACCGGCCACTTGCGCGCACGATTTCTTTTGCTGCCACTCTGGGCGTTGTTTCAACAATACGCTTTGAACGGCTTCATCAATCGTCGGGCGCAGCTCGTGTTTGGGAAAGGTCTTAGGAGCATCACCGTGGTCGCAGTGGTTTTCGCTCTCCTACACTTGCCGAACCCGCTGCTCGCAGTTGCGACCCTAATCGGCGGTTTCATTTGGGGGGCAGTCTATCAACGGCAGCCGAACCTTTTTGCCCTCGCTTTGTCTCACACGGTGTTATCGATAACTCTGGCGCTGAGCCTCCCGCCGAGTCTACTAAATAGCTTGCGTGTAGGCTTCAAATACTTCGGTTAGACGGACCTGCCGCGCCAGGTTTTAAGCGCTGTGCGCATGAGTTGTACCGGTTGAACACGGCTTGGTATACTCTCGTTGCCTAGCAAGTGAACAGGTCGGGCGGTCGCTGCTGGATTGAATTTCAGGAGAGGAAAGTCCGAACACTATAGGGCGGCGAGCCCGCTAACGGCGGGGAGCCTGATGATCTCAGATCTTAAATTTCGATTTCAGATCTTAAGACGATTTCAACGGAGACTTGAAATCTGAGATCTAAAGATCGAGATTTGAGATCTGGGATTATCGGGCGACGACAAGTGCAACAGAAAACAAACCAGCCGCGGATTTTGAGTTTTCAAAGTTGTGGTGATGGGTGAAATGGTGCGGCCCGTGAGGGCTTAAAGTAAGAGCGCACCGGCGTGTGTGGTGACACATGCGGCCAGGCAAACTCCTCGCAGTGCAAGATCAAATAGGGAGGCGTCAACAGGGCGGCCCGCCCGAAGTAGCCTTCAAAAAGCTACTACGACCTCCGGGTAGATCGCTTGATCCAATCTGGCAACAGTTGGACTAGATGAATGATCGCCACTTCGATCTCGAATTTGGATTTCAAATTTCAAATCTGAGATCGGAGCACAGAATTCGGCTTACAGACCTGTTCGCTTCGCTGGGCAAACACATTCCAGAGCTTCACAAGTTTTATACAAGACGCTGAAAGAGAGGCCGTGACAGATGGCGAATCGTAAAGGAGTTTTCATTGGGGCCTACGTGCCTAATCACTTGAAAGAGTCTTTGCGCCGGCGCGCCGCGGCTGAGCATCGAACTCTCTCGCAGGAAATCACGCGCATTCTCGAGGAAGCCGTGCACGGCAAAGGCCTGCCGGCGGGCAGCGTGGACCGTCGCACTCGCGAATCAACACCACGCCGCCGGGCCACGGATCCGGTACCGCGGCGCAGGAATGTTGACGTGACGTATGCGCCGGCAGGGGCCAAATCGGACGACGAAAAAACTTAGCTAAGATCTCAGAATCTCGTTACGCAACTGAACTTTGAGATCCCGGGATCCAGACACTCGGTAATAGTCTTGAAATTTCTTGTTATCGCTGCGCTGCTTGCTCTCCTGCTTCTACTTCTCTATTCGCGACTCTACCCTTACGTCCAGTTCGTGAAGAAGATACTGGGCGTGGCGAAAACCATCGTTCAATCTCCATCGGGTCTCCATGAAGAAACCAGGAGTGCGTCGACTAAAGGCGCTCGAAAGTTGGTGCGGTGCGTGGGCTGCGGAACCTGGATACCAGCGGCACGAGCTATTGAAACTCGTGGTGCACAGTCGGTCTACTGCTCGCGCGAGTGTATTGAGAAAACCGCAAACGGCAAGGAAAGAAAGATCGCCGGCTGAATGTCAGAACCACCTGCGTTAGCGGGTGGCCTTTGGTCTTTCTCCTTCAAGCTAATTTCGTTAGGCCACCCGCTAACGCAGGTGGTTCTGACAAACCTCACTTGCTTATTGCAGCTTCTTCCGGCAGCAAGTTCCCCGCTTCGTGAATGGCTCTGTCTGTATCAGTCAAATAAAGAATGATCATGCCCACCACGAAGAATATGATTAGCGACAACATCGCCTGCCGGTAGGAATTGGTCGCGGCCACCATTGCGCCAAAGACCAGCGGACCAAGCCAGGAAGTGCCACGCTCGGAAACTTCATAGATGCCAAAGAACGAGGCTTCTCGTCCGGCGGGAATCATCCGCGAGAAAAGCGAACGCGATAACGCCTGCGAGCCGCCGAGCACGATCGCGATCACGACGCCCATCGCCCAGGCGTCCCTCGTCGTGTGAAGAAAACCGTACCCGTAGATCACCACACCGGCCCATAAGACGAGGGAAACCAGGATCGCATTTTTTGTTTTGATAGCGTACGCGAGCCTTTCGAAAAACAATGCGCCGAAGATCGCCACGAACTGGACCATCAGGAAGATTAACAGCAGGAACGATTGATCGGTCTTGAGTCCGCGCGCGACAAAAAGTTCCTGGGCCATGAAGACTGACGCCATGCTGATGACAGTTTGAATGCCGTCGTTAAAGAACAAGTACCCGATTAGATAACGCAGCGTGTAACGCAGCCGCGCCAGTTCTCGAAACGTTCGGCCAAGTTCAGAAAACCCGACGGTCAGGTAAGTTTTCCCTCGCGGTAACGATTTCTCCGCCGCGCGAGTTTTAAGCGTCGCAAAAGTAATAAGCGCGAACCCGCCCCACCAGACACCTGCCGAGAGCAACGAAATGCGAACCGCGAGGTACGGATCCAAACCTAAGCGCGGTGCGCTCTTCACTAGCAAAAAGTTAAGGGCCAGCAAAAGTCCGCCGCCGAGATAGCCGTAGGCGAAGCCCCGGCTCGACACTTTGTCGCGTTGATCCTCGGTTGTTATCTCGTTTAGAAAACCGTTGTAGAACACGAGCGCCGCGCCGAAACCAAGATTGGCAATGATGAAAAGAAACCCGCCGAGCCAGTAGAGTCGGCCGTCGACGAAATACATCAGGCAGGTTGCCGCGACGGCGATGTAACAGAACAACGCCATCATCTTCTTTTTAAGATTTGAGTAGTCGGCAATGCTGCCGAGAATTGGCAGCAGGAATATTTGCAGGAACACGGCGACCGACACGCAGGTTGGAAAGAACGACTTCGAAGTAATCGCTCCCAGTGGACCAAGATTCACGACCACACCGTTTTCGCCAACGGCTCGCTGCGTTATCTCCGTCAGGTAGGGCCCGAAGAGGGCGCCGACGATCGTCGTTGAAAAAGCGGAGTTGGCCCAGTCGTACACTTTCCATCCAAAAACTTCGCGGGGGTTGTTTTTATCGGAGTGAATCGGCGTGGATTTCGCGGGACGGTCTGCTGAGGTCATTTGTGCGCGGCAGCTTTCTCAGTCAGGGTTTCAACTATGGCCGGTGTTATGTCGGCAAGGTTCTTGATCCTGTTCGCGATGCTATCTTTGTTAGCGCCCCAAACGATAGTTGGGACCTGGTTCAGCGTGTGATTGCGCGTCGAGAGATCTTCGATGTTGCCGTGATCGCTGGTGAGTATAACCGAAGTATGAAGCAAATCAATTCCTGCCAATACTCCTCTGATCAACCGGGCGAGATTTGTGAGGATCGTTTTTGCGGCCTGCATATCCTGCGCGTGCCCGACCTTGTCGGTGATGAAATACTCGTACAGCGTAAAGCGATTCTCGCTGACAATTCGTGCGAGCACGACCGCGGCTTCCTCGGCGGTACGCAGGCTGACGTCCTCGCCGCGTTCGATGAGCATCGCATTCGTGAAATCCTGGTAGACCGCGCGACCGGCCTTGATGTCAGCAACTTTGCGGAAAGCTAATCCCGCCGCCTCCACCGCGGCTGTCGTAGCGGAGACCCAACGCGGACGCTCTTCGAAAAAGTTCTGCGTATACGTGTTCGCGAAAGTAATTGGTGCGATCCCGGCGCGAGTCAATTGCAAAAAGATCGAATGCTCGCGAATGATCTCCAACATCGCCGCGTTCGGAAAACCTTGTTTGTGATAACCAAGTGTGGCGGGCACGTTAACGCCGGTGAGAATTGTCGTTTGCCCTGAAGCACTCTGCGGCCGGCCTTCAACACCGAGACTCGCGTCGGTCGGAACAACAATCCCATCGTGAATCGTCGTTAGGTTTTCATCGCGGAAAATTGCCAACGGCTCGGCATCAGCGAGACCATCCAAAGGATTGAACGGTCCATGCGAACCAATCCCCAAGCCATCAATGAAGAAAAGCAGTACTGACATTGCGAACGATGAATATCATCCGCAGTGCTCGCGTGCAAGTGGGTCCCTGGACACGTCTGACTAAATAGGTACTTCTAGCGGAGATCAGCGGTAGAATAGGCAGATAGAAAGCAAGACTCTGGGGAGCGGTTTGTCAAAGGAGTTCTACTATGCAGACCAACTTTCGAGGTAAAACCTTAACGCGTGAGGATGTTGAGCGAGCGATGGACCGCTTCGACCGAGAATTCCGGGACAATTTTCGACGCTGGAAGATTTATTCTGTAAAGCACAACGACAAGCGTTATCCACCAAAGGAACTGCTTCGATTGCTGGTCGGTGAGATTGGAAGTCTATCTGGCGGCGAACCTACCAATCGTTATTTTCGGGATCTCGGATTTCAAATCGGCATGGGCAAGAGTGAAGACGAGTTGGGCGTGCCTGAACAAATCGTCGCGGAGGCCATCGACACTTCACTGTCGCTTGAGGCTGACCTTGAAGAAGCGCTTGCCGCGAATCTTGCGCAACTTGAAAAAGGCTTGCGGCTGTATGAGGAGCAAAGTAGTTTCGGGCGCCAGTTTGATGCGAAGGCGGCAGGACGCATCGACTTATTGGCCGTAGATTCACAACAATCCATCTGAGGCTGACGAGTCAAGAGATTTTTGACTCAGGCAGCATTTTTGGCTGCGTAAGACAACAAGGGCGAACCCTTTTTGCGCAGGTTCTC
>DASYMB010000149.1:0-1991 GCA_036009285.1 Pyrinomonadaceae bacterium
CGCTCCACTCATAACGAATCTCTGTATACTTCGCCACGGGCGCGGGCACGCGCTTGACGGATCCATCGGCCTGCTTTTCTTCGATCATTGGCTGGGCCGAAAAAGTCTTGCCGCTGTCGATGCTATAGAAGGCCTTTGCACCGTCAGCCTTGGCGCTGTCCGAAACGAAGGTCGTGCCTTGCGGAATGTGACCGACGGCTTTGTACCCGAGCGCCGCGGCGTTGCCGCTGTTCTCAGAAACAATCGTCCAATCCAGAATCTCTCCCGGCTTTACCACCGTCGAGTTATCGAGAGGGACGAGCGCGGAATCGCGTTCGACGGAACCGGAAAGCTGCATTTTTACTTCCGGGCGGGCTGCACTGGAAAGCATGAAATGTTTCTGCGCGGAGCCGGCGACACCCAGTACCAGTAACGAGAGCGCGGCGACACCTATCGCAACAATCTTTTTCTTCGACTTCATCATCGTGTTCGTCTCCTTGGACGTTTGGGCAGGTTTGGAGCATTGGCAGTTCTCACTTCTTTGAAAACCACTTCAAAATTATTCCTGGGCCTTGTTCGGGATTATGGCGATCGGTCGGGAGTCAATCAGCCAAAGCCTCCTTAACAACCATCGTGCCGCACTCCGCCGCAATCGACACTGCCAGCGTAAAGCACAGACATAGAGAGACTTGTCTGGGTTAGATAAGAGATTAAGCAGCGCCTCTGCGGCGAGGCGGACCACAAGAATGACGCTGACGCTTTGTCAGTCGGCTGACAAAATGTCAGGTAATGAGTCTGCTAAAAGTCGAACTCGAATTTGCCGCGAACTGACGCGCCGAGGCTGTTGAAAAACTTGCCGACTTGCGGGCTGGTGATGTTGTTTTGCACCTCACTGGGGTTGAAGTGATTAGTGGTGTTTAGAATGGCCGCGCCGATTCGCATTCGTCGTCCTCCAACCTTGGGAACGAACTTCGGTATCTCGAATCCTTTGGTAATTTGCACGGCCACAGAAAGAAATGTGGGAAAGCGTCCCGCCTGGTTGCGTGCGCCGACAAACTCCAGGCGCTCATTAACGAACGAGTACGGGAAGCCCGTTCGAATCTCGACCACGGGTGCGATGTTTATGTCCCAGCGCATTCGCAACTGGCCATAAACAAGGAACCGGTGCGTCGCGTCAAAAGGCTGTGGCCCGTACTCGTTCGGCTGTAGTACGAAGGCGGGGAAATCGCCGAGAAAATTATCAATCGAGTTAAGATCGCCCTGAGCTCTGGACCACACGTAAGTAGCGTTCAAGGTGCCGAGGCGCGGGCTGTCATAGATGGCCAGCAGCTGTAACTCGCGGTAGCGCGAACGGCCGAGGTTGTTGAGCACAAGGGCGCTCTGACCTTGTACGTCAAGACGATCGACGATGAAATCATCTGTGGTTGCGCGTTCCAGATAGCCAATGCGTCCTGTTAACCTGCTCGCGATTGGAAAATCAATTTGCAGACTCCGCCGTACGCTGCGTGGGTTGCGCAGACGAGATGCGACCAGGTTCCGGAAACGGCGCGGGCCGTCAGTTATCAAAATGCCGTCGGCGGCAAACGTGGTCACAGTGCGCTCCGGAAGCTGTGTGAAGTAGCCGACGCTAAGCGGAGTTCGATCATAGAAGAGACCGATGCCGCCGCGGATGACCGTGGCGTGATTCTTAAGCGGCAGGTACAAAAACGAAAGGCGCGGAGAGATGGCGTTCTGCCGGGCCAGCCGGTCGCGATCAAAGCGCACACCGGCGTCAATCGTGAGCTTCTTATCGACGACCCAACGGTCCTGCACGAACGCGGTGAATTCGCTCAGATGGCTGGCAACACTCGCCGGAGCGCCAAAGTCTATCCGCCGGGCCAGGGTCTGGTTGAGCCGTCTGATCAGGATCGAGTTTTCCCGGAACACGCCCGTCACGCGCGAATAATCAATCTCACCGCCGAGCTTCAGGAAATGCTGACCGTGAAATCCAAGCCCGCGCGCGTAGTAAACTT
>DASYMB010000150.1:0-3203 GCA_036009285.1 Pyrinomonadaceae bacterium
GCGAAAGACTTGTTATAAGCGTTCGAGCGCTTAACCTTGCGGATTCGTCACTCCCACTCCGCATGTTCCTTGCTACCGCTGCCACCTTAAAACTAAAAGCACGTCGACAACAGAGGAAAAGGAACCGCGTTAACCTATAAAACCTTGTGGTAGTCGAACTGAAAGCAGGAGACGCGGATCGTCAAGTCTGCGGTCAGATCCAGGCATACATGGGATGGGTTAAGGCGAACCTCGCCGGCCCGAGAGTCGTAAGAGGAATCATTGTCGCTCACGAGTTCACGGAACGAGCGAAGCTCGCCGCAACAGTCGTACCCGATCTTACTCTCAAAAAGTATAGAGTGAGCTTCGTGTTTGCCGATGCATAGGAGCCTATGGACCATTAACTTATTCGTGGCTATAATTGAATCCATGAGCACACTTCTTGAAGATCTGGAAAGGCAGACGCGTGCGCTTTCGTTGCGTGAAAAGGCTATGTTGGCGCGCATCCTCATAGAAGAGCTTGATCCCGCTCGTGATCCCACGGTTGAGCAAGTGTGGATCGCTGAGGCCCAGCGTAAATACGAGGCTTTTCTTAGCGGTGAGCTTGAGGCCTTGCCTGGCGATGAGGTCATGGCAAAGGCGCGCAGCCGCTTGCAATGATTGGCTATCGCTTCCTCAATCCAGCGGATGAAGAGATGACTGAAGCATCTCTTTTCTATCAAGCCGCCTCGACCGGGCTCGGAAATGACTTTCTTGATGACGTGCAGCGCGTTGTCGACAGCTTGCGGGAGCATCCATATCTTGGACACGGAGTCGAGGAGAATGTTTTTGCACCGCTTTTCATTCAGCTTAATCTATTCAGTCGAGGCGAATGAGATTCTTATAGTCGCAGTTGCTCATCACGGTCGGCGTCCAGGTTATTGGAACGATCGTGTTGAGTAGCAGGACGATTATAGGCGACCGTTGATCTCCTGAGCCCGGTCGCTACCGCTGGCGGTTCTGACTGGTTGAACACTCGGCTTAGTCTTCGAATTGCCCGCGTTCGCGATAGAGATTCAGTTTATTGTGAAGCGTCTTGAGGCTGATTCCCAGCAGCTCCGCGGCGCGGGTCTTGTTGTTCCTGGTTTTTTGAATCGTGCGGAGGATCATTTGCCGCTCAACTTCTTCGATGGGTGTGCCGACGGGAAAGGTAATCGTATCTTCATTTCTGCGTCGCTCGCGTTGATCGATCGGGTAGGGCGCGAAGTGATGGCGTTCTATTTGTTCGCCCGAACAGATTACAACCGCACGCTCGATCACGTTTCGGAGTTCGCGTACGTTGCCGGGCCAGGCGTGAAACTGCAAAGCCTCGAGGGCGGCGGCACTCAGAAAACGCGCGGGTCGTCGATGCTTATCAGCCAGGCTGGTCACCAGATACTGGGCCAACAGCGGCAGGTCTTCCTTGCGGTCTTTCAACGGCGGGAGTTGAATGCGAAAAACGTTGAGACGATAAAGCAGGTCTTCTCGCAAGCTTCCTTGGTCCACAGCCCTGTCGGGTTCCTGATTGGTGGCCGCCAGCAGTCGAACGTCAACTTCAATCTCTTTGCGACTTCCCAAACGCCGAAGAGTTCGCTCCTCGATCACCCGCAGTAACTTTGATTGCAGCAGCGCCGGCATCTCGGCAATTTCATCAAGCAGTAGGGTCCCGCCCTCGGCCAACTCAAAACATCCCGCACGTCTGGACGCAGCGCCGGTGAACGCGCCTTTCTCGTGTCCGAACAGCTCCGACTCCATCAGGGTTTCAGGAATCGCCGAACAGTTTATGCCGATGAACGGCTTGTCGCGTCTCGGGCTGAGCTGATGAATCGTGCGCGCGACGAGTTCTTTTCCGGTCCCCGATTCGCCGGTGATCAAAACGGAAGCCGAGGATGAGGCGACCTGTTCGACAAGCGCGTATATCTCGCGCATCGGCGCGGAATTCCCAACCAACTCACCGAAGGCACCCCGGTCCTGCAGTTGCCGGCGCAGCAATTCGATTTCGCGTTTGGCCTCGCTCAGTTCCGGTGTGGGGTTTTCCGTTGACATAGTTTCGTAAGCGCGGCGTATCTTTCATCTCTGACAATAACACCCCGTTAATTCTTCCAGAAGAAAAAAATCGGCGATAGCGCAGTTCGGAGTACAAGCTTTTAGCTTGCGTGGTCACCCCACAACAGCGTAAAGGCTGGACCCTAAACTTGTAGCCTCAATTGTCATTTGAAACAAAATAATCGGCGATGGCGCGCGCGAGCGCGGGGATTGTAAACTGTGGTGGTTGGATTTTTACTCGCAGGCCGTAGTCAGCCGCGGTCGCTGCAGTGATGTCGCCGATACAGGCGATGACAACTCCGGCAAGCGCTGCGGTCAAGTCTTCGGTGTCGAAAAGGCGAGCTAGGTTTTTGACCGTTGAAGAACTTGTGAAGGCGATGCAGTCAGCGCTGCCCGAGAGCATGGCGGCGACTCGGCCGCGATCAAGATCGGCGGGAAGCGAAGTGCGATAGGCTGGGACCACATCAACGCGGGCGCCGCTTTCTTCCAACGCCTTTGGCAGATAATCCCGCGCGACCGACGCGCGTGGAATCAAAACGTTCAGACCCTTCAGCTTCTCCGCGCCGCCGATGAAACGCGCGAGCGCGCTAAAGACACCTTCAGCTTTGAACTCTTCAGGAATTACGTCCACATGAACGTGCAAGTCGCGCAGCTTCTCCGCGGTTGCCTCACCGATGGCGCAGACTTTAAGTTCGTCGAGATCACTCGCAGCGCGGGCGCGCGCGCGAAGACGTTTGAAAAAGTGTTCGACTCCATTGACGCTGGTAAAAATCAACCAGTCGTAGCCGTAGAGATGTTCCACCGCTTCATCGAGACGCTCATAACTTTCGAGTTCTCGAATCTCGATGGTCGGACAGAGAACTACGTCGGCGCCATAGCGTTTCAGTTCAGAGACAAACTCGTCCGCCTGGCTTTGGGCACGGGTGATCACGACGGTGCGGCCCGCGAGGGGTTGATTTGTGGTCAATTTCGGTTGCGCTTGATTCATGAATTTGAAATTCACCTTGCGACGCCCTGCCGGCAGTTTAGAGTACAAGCGGCCTTGCCCGAAAAGTGTCAAGGGGCTGAGTACGCTGTCCCAAGCAGAAGCCCGCGCGTTAGCAAGGGCTCTGGTTTCTGTCAGAATTTCGATCTTGAGCCCTCCCTAACGGTCGGGCTTC
>DASYMB010000151.1:0-18173 GCA_036009285.1 Pyrinomonadaceae bacterium
CGGTGACAGATCACCGCACTCCAAAAGAAGCCCTCAGAATTTGTACCGATAGCGAAGCGTCACCCCGCGACCGGCGCCGTCAACGCCCCAACTGATGCCGCGATATTGTTTGTCTGCGATGTTTTCAAAATCGAACGAAAACTCCGAGCGTTCACCGAAACCCAACGCGCCACGCAAGCCCACCAGTCCATAGCCGGGCACTGCGATGAACAGCGGCACGTTGGTATTATTGTCGACAACAGTAACGCCATTGATAGTCGCGCCGATTGGCAGCAACCGGTTTTGCACTTGCGCGAGTGTCTCGCCGGTTGGGATCAATATCCCACCGGGGTTGGTGCAGCCTCCAGCCCCTGGAGTTGTCAGCCCGCGCACGCAAGCGCCGCGACGGAAGAAGTTCTGAATAGCCCCACGTGACCGCGCCGCGCCGGTGCGACGGTCAGACAAGTCGAGCGAGGAGAGACGCCGCTGCCGGCCGGTTAGAGTCGAATATGCTTCAAGGTAAAAGCGTGCGCGTGGCTGATAGCGCAGGCTCAAGAACGCTGCGGCGTTCGGCACGCCACCTTCGATGTTCGGCGGTAGTCCGTTGAGCAGACTATAAGCACGGATGTAGGTGAAGTTCGCCTTGGCGGTGAATTGATCGCTCAGTCTTCCCTGGCTGTTAAACTCGAGGCCATTGAAGCGCGCCGCGTCGTAGTTCACGCGCACGAGCACCGGGCTCGTGGGAGCGACGGCCACGGCGACCCAGCCCCTGATGTTTTGTGAAACGATCGGCTCGCTGCCGAGAAATTTCCCGACCGCTCCCGGAGGCAGGATGAGAGTCTGATCGAAGTAAACATCGTTCAGCTTCGTCGTGAATCCGGTTAACTCCGCTGAAAACCGTTTGCTCGTGTAGCGCAAACCAAGATCGAAACCGTCGCTGATTTCGGGAGTCAAACGTGTTACCGGAATACCGGTGGAAACTGCATCAGCTCCGGCGGTTGTGCCGATGAAGCCGCCGAGGCCGGCAGCAGTCTGCGAGTTGACTTCAAAACCGGTGCCGACTAAGCCGACGATTCCCAAATCCGTTGTGTTAGGAGCGCGAAAGCCGCGCGCATACTTTGCGGCAAGGTCCAAGCCGCGGCCGACGTTTATCACCGCGCCGATCCGTCCGGAAAAAGCGCTGAAGCGTTCGCTGTCATCAGGAAAAAGTGGACCACCGCTAACTACCGGAGCGTCAGCCGCGAGCGCGCGGTAGGAAGCGACGTTATAACGCAAGGCCCCGCTGATTTGCAGACGATCGGGAATGGCAGTGAGAGAATCTTGCGCAAAGAAACCGTAGGCAAGATAGCGCGCTCCGTTGGGAATGCGCGGCCGAGAATTCGCCACTGCTCGGGTTACCGGGTCGGTGGTAAATGCGGGAGCAGCAATCTTGTCGCGGTAAACATCGGCGCCCAACAAAAGCGTATTGCGATCGCCAAGCTGCTTATCAACGTAGAAGTTGAATCCCAGCACGTTGGTGCGCTCGCGTTGATTGGTTATCGCTCCGAAGGGATTGCCGTTCCCGCCCTGATTGATCCGTTCCTCGCGTTGGCCCACGTAAGAGAAAGTGAACGCCGCGTTATCGAAGAAGCCGAGATTTTGTTTGAGCAGGCGCGCGTAGAAGACGTCCGCCATCAGGTTGCGCAGGTCCGCGATGAGGTTGCCGTCGCCGCCCAATAGTTGATCGTAACGCCGGCCGCCGTCCTGCTGGCTGCGGTCATAGCTCAACAGAAACTGCGTTGTATCGTTGAGGTTAAAGCTGGCGCGCAACAATCCACCGTATTGCGTGAAGGCCGTATCGGGTAAGCGCCGGCCGAAAACATCGGGAGGGATGCCGAGAAAACGCGTTACCGCCGCGTGGGTGTCAAGACCGGCGCCGGGACGCAGTCGATTAATACGACGCGCGTTTGCGTTCAGCAGTAGACCATAACGCTTCGTGCCATAGGTCAATAGTTGACTGCCGCCGAAACCGTTGGTTGGCGAAGAGTAAAAGGTATTCGTGTTGCCGTGAAACTCACTGTTTTCGTTGCCATAGGTGGGAGAATGCGAAAGAAAATTTACTACTCCACCATTCGCGTCGGAACCGTATTGGGAGCTGTTGGGACCGCGCAAAATTTCAACGGCCTCGAGGCTCGATGGTTCGATGAGACTGAAGAAGGTGCCGACGCCGCCGCGCTGGGCGCTGGTTGTGTAACGCACTCCGTCAACATAAACAGCTACGTTGCGTCCGGTGAGCCCGCGAACGAAAACAGCGCTGAGCGACGGGCTGGTGCGCTGCAGATTTATGCCCACTTCTTCGTCAACCACCTGGGCCACAACTTCGGTTCCCCGCTCCAAAATCTCTCGCTCGTTGATCACGTTTACCGGCTGGGCCAGCTCGCGCGCATCAGAAACCTGGCCCGCTTCGGCTGTCACGGTTACTTCATCCGCGATCTCATTTACGGTCAGCCTCAAATTAAGATCGACATTGCCATTGGCGAAAAGCACCGAAGTGCGATGCGGTGTGAATCCCGGATGAGTGACCCGAATTTCATACGAGCCGCGCGAAATGTTGTCAAAGCTGAATCGACCGCTCGAGTCTGTTGTTGTAGTCGCGAGCATCGCCTGTTGTGAATGAAGGAGCGACACTTCCGCGCCGCTAACCACGGCGCCGGTCTGGTCCTTCACTATGCCGCTAATGCTCCCGGTCGTCGCTTGGGCCATGACTGTTGCAGACAAAGCTGCCGTCAACAGAGTCGCGCCGAGCAGCGATGAAAGTGTTGGCACGGTTCTTGAGATCTTCATATCGGTCCTCTTCATCAGCTTGGGGGAACGTTGTTTTAACGAATTGCGACCGAGGCGCCGCTCGAATGTGGCTGGACTCTAACGTCAGCATAAAACTACTACCAGCCGTCGTAGAGGAAGGTAAAGCAAACTGTTAGTTTGCGTCGTGTGAGATATCCGTTCGTGCTGAGGGGAAACGGACGACCACAAACTAAAAGTTTGCTTTACAAGGCGCGCTGCCTGACGACCGAGTTTGTAAGTGATTATCGCAACGCAAAAACTGCGTGCTCGATTAAGTAGTGGACTCTGGACAGGAGGTGGGGATTAGCAGCAGCTACGACCAAACTCACGAGGAGCATGCTAAAGGGGACCCAGACGAAGAGCTTCGCTAAAGCGGGATGGCGCGAACCCGGTCGGCGCTCAGTGGCGGCGAGCGCGATAAGCCGGCGCACCCGCGACTTGACGCCTTTCTTTTCATCATCGCCGAGCAGAAAAACGCCCGCCGGCATCGCCGGCCTCGCTCCCAACGGAATGATCCGGGCAATCTTCACGAGGGCGGACGCGAGGTCAAGCGCTACGCCGTTGCCCTCGCGCGCCGCGTTTTCATCCGCTGCCTCTTCAGATGCCTCCGACCACGCTGCATCAAGCAGTCGGCCGCTGGGAATAATCAGCAGCGCATCGCGACAGGCCTGCAGCAACCCTCGCTTCAGATTATCGCGTGCCGCGAGGTGGCCGTTTTCATGGGCCACCGCGGCGGAGATCTCTTCAGGCGTCAGAATCTCGAGCACCTGGCTGGCGATAAAAAGTCGGGGGCGCAAAAAACCTATGATCGCAATTAACGGAAACGTGTGTTCGATCCGGTAGACCTTAATGTCAATGCCGGCGATCTGAATCGGTTTTCCCTGGTTCAGCCAGTTCGAGGTAAGGTTTGCGGTGGCGCGATGGGTGGCGATGCCTCGATAGACAGAAACGGCGATTCCCGTCGCCGAAAGGAACGCCAGTAGTCCGAGTTTGAAGCTGACTGTCTCCGCCGTGTGCCGCGGCTCATACGCCAAATAGGAAGGAAGGAATAGCATCGCGACCGACAGGAAAGCGAGCAGGGCCGGCAGTGTGCGCAAAGAAAAAAGTAAACGCGCCCGCGATACTGCTGTCCAGCTCTTTGTCGCCCTGCCGGCAACTCGCCAAAGGCCGGCCATGAGGAGCGATGCAAGACTGTTAAATGTCAGCAACGCTGCGAGCAATAATGATAGTCCAAGGAGTTCGTACATTAACTACCGCCCTTGCTTCAACTCTTTGCGCTTCTCTTTTATTAAGCGATCGAGCTCGTCGAGCAACTCGCGATCTCGCTCGCTCACGGTATCAACTATGCAGGCCAGCACCGGCTGTGCTGCGGCTGCGCCGTGGCCCAGTAGTCCTTCGATGAGGTCTTCTCTAATTCCCTGCTCAAACTCGAGCGCCGAGACGGCGGGCACGTATACAAACGCGCGGCCATGCTTTCGTCGCGTAAGCAGCTTCTTCTTGAAGAGACGGTCCAGGGTAGTCATCAGCGTGGTGTAAGCAATTCTTTCATCGAACGCGAGATAAACATCGCGCACGCTGACTTCATCGCGCCGCCAAATCTCGTCCAGCACCTCGCGCTCCAGTTTCCCCAAGGCCTCGGAAGCAACTTCATGAGGGCGCTTATATCCGCGCAAAAGAAATCTCGGTGTCTTCATAGCCGCGCATTGTTGAGCATCCGCGATGCGCCTGTCAATCCGAATCGGGAAAGGTCCTGCCGCGGGTGAACTCTGTCAGAACCGCCTGCGGTAGCGGGTGGTTGGCAATCGGAAATCGAAAATTGGCAATGCTTCGACCCACCCGCTACCGCAGGTGGTTCTGACATCCGCGGCCAATTTTCTTCGGCCGTTTCGCGTCTGAAAAGAATCGGAGTATCATTCAAGGTTTGCGAACGGCCTCCAAGTTCTGTCTATCTGGCCGGCGCAACATCTAAGAGCGGGGGCCCCCGCTAGTAGCCCGTGTGGGGTGCAGTACATGCCTGAAGAAGCCATCGAAGTTCGCGGAGCTCGGGTCAATAACCTGAAGAACATCTCCTTCTCGATCCCGATTAACCAGTTGACGGTGGTTACGGGAGTGAGCGGGTCGGGTAAGTCTTCGCTCGCCTTCGACACGATCTATGCCGAAGGCCAGCGCCGCTATGTGGAATCCCTATCGGCATACGCGCGGCAGTTCCTCGAGCGCATGGACAAGCCGGACGTCGACGAAGTGCGTGGCATTGCGCCCGCGATCGCAATTCGCCAGAAGAATTCAACTCGCAATCCCCGCTCAACTGTCGGCACGCAGACTGAAGTTTTCGACTACCTTCGCCTGCTCTACGCGCGTGTCGGAACAACTTACTGCCGCGTTTGTGGTCGCGAAGTTTACAAAGACTCTCCGGAATCCGTCGCCGATGAAATCCTGAGAACGCTTCCCGAGGGCACGCGCTTTTATGTTTTGTTTCCCGCGCACGCTGGGCTGGCAGAGACGCGTGAGAACGGAGACGCGGGGACACGGAGAAACGGAGACACGGAGAAAGGGCGCAAAAAGTCGCCGCGTCACCGTGTCTCCGCTTCTCCGCATCAGGCGATTACTTCTCCGCGTCGGGCAATTACTCCGCGCCAGACGATAACCGCCCACATCATGAGCCTGATGCAACGCGGCTTCAGCCGTTTGTACACCGCCGGGCAAACTATCGAGCTTCATTCGCCGGACGACTACCAGCTCGATACTTTCGATAACGTCTTTGTGATGGTTGACAGGCTTGCAGCCGGTGCCGACATCCGCCAGCGATTGGTTGATTCTTTGGAGATCTGTTTCCAGGAAGGACACGGCACGGCGAATATTGAAACTGCCGAGGTGGAGCCAACGCGTCTTAAGTTTTCCGACCGGTTCGAATGTAAATACGACGGCACAGTCTATGCCCAACCCGAGCCGCGGCTCTTCAGTTTTAATAATCCTTACGGCGCCTGCCCAACTTGCCAGGGCTTCGGCAATACGATCGGACTCGATCTCGATCTGGTGATTCCCAATCCCGGCTTGAGTTTGAAAGAAGGCGCGATTGAACCATGGACCAAGCCACAGCATGAATGGGCGCTGGACGAGCTGAAACAGTTTTGCAAGTCAGAAAAAATCTCGATGACGGTTCCCTTCGCTCAACTTTCACGCGCGGAGCAGCGCGCAATCATCGAAGGCAAGAAAGGCTGGTCCGGCGTTCGCGGCTTCTTCGATTGGCTTGAAACCAAAAAATACAAGCTGCACGTGCGCGTCTTTCTGTCCAAGTATCGTGGCTACACTTTGTGTCCCGACTGCGGCGGCTCACGACTAAGACAAGAGGCTCGCGACGTGAAGGTCGGCGGCCGCACTCTTCCCGAAGTCTCCGCGCTGGCGATAAAAGATGCTGCAGTTTTCTTCGACGAGCTAAACCTCTCGACCGAACAAGGCGCGATTGCCGAGAGAATATTGTTTGAGATTCGCCGGCGTCTGCGATTCCTGGTCGAAGTTGGTTTGGACTACCTGACGCTCGATCGGCTCGCCTCCACGCTCTCCGGCGGTGAAGCACAACGCATACAACTCGCAACTAATCTTGGTTCATCTCTGGTCGGTGCGCTGTATGTACTGGACGAACCTTCCATCGGGCTGCACCCCCGCGATAACGATCGCCTAATCAAGCTGCTGCACAACTTGCGCGATATCGGCAACACGGTGCTGGTAGTGGAACACGACGAAGACATGATGCGCGCCGCGGATCACATCCTCGACATCGGACCTTCTGCGGGGGAACTCGGAGGCCGCGTGATCTATGAAGGCGACTTCAAAGGCCTGATGGTCGATCAAGGATCGCTCACCGCGCGCTATCTTCGCGGCGAGGCCGAAATTAAGGAGCCGAAGCAGCGGCGAGACTCGCAGAAGCGGCGCCTGAGTTTGCGTGGTGCTTCAGAACACAACCTGAAATCGATCGACGTGGAGTTTCCCCTCGACATGCTGGTTTGCGTCACCGGAGTTAGCGGTTCCGGCAAGTCAACGCTGATTCACGATTGCATTTACGCAGGTTTGAAAAAGCAAAGAGGAGATTGGCAGGGCCACGTCGGAGCGTTCTCAAAGCTGGAGGGCGGCGAACTGATCGACGATGTGATTCTGGTTGACCAGTCGCCGATTGGCCGCACGCCGCGCTCGAATCCAGTCACCTACATCAAGGTTTACGACGCTATTCGCGAAGTGTTTTCCTCGACGCGTGAAGCGCAGGCGCGCGGGTTTGATCCGTCTCACTTCTCATTCAACCTGCCGGGCGGTCGCTGTGACGTTTGCCAGGGCGACGGCACGGTCACGGTTGAGATGCAGTTTCTCGCCGACGTCGAGCTGGTTTGTGAAGAGTGCAAAGGCACGCGCTTCAAACAACAGATTCTCGACATTCGTTACCGCGGGAAAAACGTGCACGAAGTTTTGAATATGACAGTGCGCGAGGCGATCACTTTCTTTCGTGAGGTGCCGAAGATTACCAATCGCCTGCGCGTGCTCGATGAGGTCGGACTCGGCTACCTCAGGCTGGGCCAGTCAGCCACTACGCTTTCTGGAGGAGAAGCTCAACGAATCAAACTGGCAGCACAACTATCAAAACGCACCGGCGCAAAGACGCTCTACATTTTCGACGAACCCACCACCGGTCTGCATTTCGATGACATCAACAAACTCCTCGCGGCGTTTCGCGCGTTGATTGAAGCCGGCGGCTCGCTGCTGGTCATCGAGCACAACCTCAACGTGATTAAGACCGCCGACTACATAATCGATTTAGGACCGGAAGGCGGCGACGCCGGCGGACATGTTGTGGCAACGGGCACTCCGGAACAGATCATGAGCGCGAAAGCCTCATACACTGGAAAATATTTGCGCGCGCATCTGGCGCGTTCGAATGGCCACTAGACGCAACCGTGAAACAGCCCCTTCGAGATCGTAAACTATTGTATCGCCGGACAGTGATGACGTAACCAGAGAGTTACTGCGTCTACATTCCAACCGCCAGCTTCAACGGCAATAACCATATCAACGATCTCTTTAGTAGAGGCGGCCAACTTCACGCCATTAAGTCGCAAGAACATCACCAATAGAGCCGTCGCGGTCCGTTTATTGCCGCCGATCCAGGGATGGTTCCTAATCAAACCAAAGCAGAGAGTTGCTGCCTGACGGATGAGGTCTGCGTCTTCGTACGCGGCAGCTTGTTGAGGGCGTGCTAATGCCGACTTGACTAACGAGCGATCAAAAACGCCACAGCGCTCCTCGCCTATGAGGCGCATCAGTTCAAGGTGAGTATAGACAGCGTCGCCATAAGAGATGTACTGCACCTCCTCAGTCGCCAAGCTGTTTTAACTCCTCGAAAGTCTCTCGATATTCTTTGAAGATTTGGTGGACGGATTCTTTTAATTCTAGTGTTGGAGGTGGCAGAATCTCGATTTCAACGCCCTGGGGCTTGGTGTGAAGAACGGCCAGTGAGCCCGCCGCGACACCTATCGCGTCCGCCATTTCTGCCGGAATTTCTATCGTCCATCCCAGTTCTGTCTTGTGTGGCGCAAATGACTTCGACATAGGTTATACCTTCACCGTCATTCTAACATTACTCGACTGGGTTCGACAGAAGAACGTGCTAACAACTGGTGCTGCGGTACTCACGGGTAAATTCTGTGGATCAATTCGGATGTTACTGGATTTTGACTCGGCTGACCACATCTGAATTATCATGCTCCGAGATGACAACTCCTATTCCAGCGTCACACCTTCCGCTCAAGCGTCGGCTGGTCTACGCCGCAATCATCTATCTCAGTTTTCTATTGCTATTACTCGCTGTTGAAGTTGGCGTGCGACTGACGAGGTCGCACGTTACGAGTCTCGATCTGTTTGTCGTCACGTCGCAACAGAAGGCACAGGTTGCCGACGCAAAACAGTCAGGCATCTTTGAAGGCGATCCGCTCTTACTCTGGCGACTGAAGCCGAACCTCGATCACGCGGTTTGGGATTTCACGGTGCTCTCGACAAACTCCGATCACCTTCGCTCCGAACAATCCAGTGTCTCGCTGCAACCTAAACAACCCGGCGCGATTCGCGTTGTTTGCCTTGGCGATTCGGTTACCTTCGGCTTTCGGGTGCCCGTTGTTTGGCCCGATAAGCCGACCGAATATGATCCCGAGTGGCTGCCTTACCCAATGCTGCTGGAGAAACATTTTCGGGCGGCGAACCCCGGCAGAAACATTGAAGTGATTACGATGGCGGTGCCCGGTTACACCAGTCATCAGGGATTGGCCTGGCTGCGGCGTGATATCAATAAACTAAAACCCGATCTCGTAACCGTGAGTTTTGGTTGGAACGATGCGAGCTTTAGCGACGTGCCGGACCGCGAGGCGATTAGGACAAACTGGTCCGCATTCTGGACGCGCTGGCTGATCGATCACAGCCAGGCATTCGCTCACGCGACGCGCTGGTTGCGTGCCAGGGAAGCGGCTAAGCGTCAGACCGGACCGCCAACGCCTTCACGCTCGCCGCGGCCCGTAGCGCGCGTTTCGCAGCAGGAGTTTTTAGACAACCTGCTCGGGATCGTGGCGCTCGCGCGCGAACACGGCGCGGCCGCAATAGTTATGGCCGCGCCTTATCGCGACCATTCTTCACAGGCAGTTGAGGCCGATCTGATGTTGCAATACCGCGTCGCGTTAGGGTCAGTAATGAGGCAACGTAAGATACCGTTTCTCGAAATACTGGAGTTGACTGAAGACGCTTACCCGGCCAACGAAGGCTGGTTCGGGGAACGCATCCATCCGAATCACATGGGACACCGCTTGATGGCTTCGGAACTGCTGAAGGTGATCAGTTCTAATCGCATGCTTCCGGAGTTGAACGTACCCACGCTGATACCCTGACGGATTTGTCAGAACCGGAAGCGGTAGCGACGGGCCGGGTCGCTACTGCTCCCGATTTTGACAAGCAACGAGGTTTCTCGTCGCATTGGTTGAAGGCGGCCTGCTTAGGGGCCCGGTCGCTACTGCTCCCGGTTCTGACAAGCAAAGACGTGCGGTATATTGAGTGCGGAGGACGTTAACCTAATGAGTCTAAAACAACAGATCGTTTCGGACCTGACTACTTCGATGAAGGCGCAGGACGCGCCGCGCACGTCTACGCTCAGAATGGTGAAGGCCGCAATGATGAACCGCGAGATAGAGAAAGGCGGCGAGATGGACGACGAGGAGATGACGAAGCTGCTGCGCTCTCTTGTCAAACAGCGTCGCGATTCCATTGAGCAGTATGAAAAAGGCGGACGACCGGAGCTTGCCGCTAAGGAAAAAACTGAGATCGAAGTTATCGAAGCCTACTTGCCGCAGGCAGCTTCGCCCGAGGAGATCGAAGCCG
This sequence comes from Pyrinomonadaceae bacterium, assembly GCA_036009285.1. GTDB lineage: Bacteria > Acidobacteriota > Blastocatellia > Pyrinomonadales > Pyrinomonadaceae > PSRF01. The sequence goes on from DASYMB010000151.1 coordinate 10,204, forward strand.
CAGTCCGGGCAGCCATAGTTGAAACAGCGGCTAGCTCGATAAAGGACATGGGGAAAGTTATGAAAGCTGCGCAAGCAGCGCTGGCCGGCAAGAATGCGGATGGGCGAACGGTAAGCGAGCTAGTGAAAGCGAAACTCGGCGGCTAAGATTTGTGCCCTTTGGAGTGCGCTAACCAGTCAGCGCTTTCGCCGGTCGCGAGCTGTCGCGGCCAGGAACTAACCTAAGCTAACTTAAAAGATGCCGGCGTCAAGTCGCCTTGGACCAAAGCGGTGACAGGTCACCGCACTCCAAAGAGCGAAAGTCTCTGAAAGTGGATCATGGCGCATTGTAGACGGTGAAATTATCCCAACGATTAACCAGGCCAAGCCCTGAGGAGTTGTTATATAAGCCGGCCCCGGTCGCTGTTGCCAGAAAAGGGTTCGTAGCCGAATAAACGAGAGAGCCGTCAGCGTAGACCTTCACTTCACCCGCATTGGTTGTTACCACTCTCAGCGTGGTCCAAGTCACCGGCATCGCGACACCGGTTGCGAGTTCGGTTCGCTGTCCGTTTAGGTAGTAACCGACTTGGAGTAGCTGATTGCCGCTGATGGTAGTGGTGTACGCGAAAAAGAAATTGCTGGCATCGACGACACGAAAACTCAAACCTGTATCGCTACCTCGCCCCCACCTGCCGTGGCGAAGATCGCACCGAACATCCACGTTGCCCGTGGCGCTGCCGGATTGTACCCACGCAATGGCAGCATCATTGGCGAGCAGCACGGCGATCGAATTTAAGATTCCAAATGGCTGCGTACTGCCGGCAGGCTGATTCGTTTGCCAAACGCGCGTTCCCGCTGAACCGCCCTCGGTCGAACCCAAGCCACCGCGACTGCCAAAGAGATAGGTTGAATTTGCGCGCGAGAAGGAATCAAAAACCGAGGCGCCGCTGGGCACCGCGGCCGGAGTCGGCACGGCTACCGGGGAGGGCGCCGTATTCGTAGCAAAGTTAGGCGCTGACGGATCGATCACAAACTGCGGCGGCGGACAATCACCACAATCAAACAGGATGCCCGCGGAAGTTCCACGAACCCAACCAGCGTGGCTCAGTGCGTTGTACCCGCGTGAAAGATCAGGAACATGGATTCCTCCCGAGCGAAAGTAGTAACTCAACAGATTCCCTTCCACTCCGAAAACCGTTTGCGGTGCGAACGACGCCTCGACACCGCCGGGCACAGCTTCGCGAGGATTGGCGTCTTCGTACCCGCGCACCTGGGCGATGCGTCCAACGAAGTTGCTGTGGTCCGAACCGCCGATCAGTAAACGCCCTCCTCCTCCACCGGTCCCGGGCGTGCGGCGTGGACCAACGAAAGGTGTCTTACCTACGGGCACACCGTTGTAGTAAGTAATTATGTTTTGCCCATCCCAGCCGACCGCAATGTGTGCCCACTCGCCAATTGCCGGTCCCTGATCGCTGCCGAAATAATTGTCATACTTCACGCCGTCGAAAATGTTTCCCAACAGCTCGTAGCGATTCGGCTCGCTGGAATTAAAACTGCCAACACCGAAAAGGAGCGCGTGCGCGCCGCCATAGCCGTCCGACAACATATAAGTGGCGCCCGCGCCGGCGCCCGGCATCGCCCAAAACTCCCAGAAGAAATGGCCCAGGTTCACACCCTCCTGCCAAAAGTTTCCGTAGTCCACGCTCTTCGGTTGTCCGTCAAACTCGAGGACGTACGAAGGATTGGGAAAGGGAGCGAAGGTGGCGACGAAATCCGTTGTCTGAGCGCCCGCCAGGTTATTGAACTGCGCGGCGGCCGGCGCAAACGTGTAGTAGTCCTGGGCAATTGTGGGCGTGAGCGTGTAGTTGCCGGTGGCTGTTGCCTTTAGCGAGTAGCTGCCGTCGGCCGCAGTTATCGAGCTATCACTTTCCGAACCCGTCATCGTTACTTTGACACCGATGATGCCGTTGCCTGACTGATCTCGAACTCTGCCATTCAACGCAAGCCGTCGCAGTCCGGTGAAGTCCACGGTCTGATTACTGCTCAAGTCAATCACGGTTTTCGGCGTGAAGGTGAAGGCTGAAGTTGAAGGAGGCGTGACGGTATAGTTGAAGCCGGAGGCTACGTTTGGAAACTCATAGCGGCCGGTACTGTCGGTCACGGTTGCTCTCTGCTCATTGCCGGTCAGATTAATTGCTATCCCGGACAGGCCGTTGCCTCCCTGGTCCATCAGCTTGCCGCTGATTGCATAGCTGCGCCGCGTGCCGTAGAAGAACCAGTTGATCTTGTCGGAGTCGAGCGCGGTTATGCTGTAGAAGACCGGAGAGAAATCGTAGTAGCGAAACGAAGCAGTGACTGTGTAATTACCCTTCGCCGGCAAGACAAATGAGTAACCGCCACCGGCATCAGTCCGGGTTGAGATCGTCTGCGATCCGTTTATCGTAACGTCGATATCTTTCGATGAATACGGGCCATTCTGCACCGCCCCGGAGACTGTGTAGTAACGCAGTGTTCCCTGGAAGTTGACCGGCTGGTCCATCCGCAAATCGCTGAAGCTCTGTGAAGTAGTGAAACTGTAGAACGCGTTCGTGAGCGGAGTGATTGTGTAGTTGCCTCCCGCCGGTAACACAAACGAATAGTCTCCGCTGGCATTTGTGGTTGCGGTCTGGCTCCCGTTTACCGAAACCACTACATCAGACACCGCATCCGATCCTACCGTCAGCCGACCGCTGACTTTGTAAGAACGAAGCGCGCCCGCAAAGTTAACCACCTGGTTCAAATGCAGACTGGTGAGAGACTGTGGGATGAATGTGTAGTATGGGTTCGCCGCCGGCGTGATCGTATAGTCGCCAATCTTGTCGACGCTAAACGAGTAGAGGCCGTTTCCGCCAGTCACTGCCGAGCCTGTTTGCGCACCGCTCAGATTTATTGAATAGCCCGGCAAGCCCTGGCCATTCCCGGTCAGTTGACCGCTAATTGTGTACGGCGGCGCGGGAGTGGGCGTAGCTCCAGGATCGTCTGCTGGACCACCGCCCGCGTGCCCAATCGCAATTCGCACCCGATTGCTGCTCACGCCGTTATACGAAACACTGACGAGGACGTCGCCAACGTCATCCAGATCATCGTTCAACTTGAAAACTATGGCGCTCAACCATTCATATGAAGGTACGGGTCGAACGGCTTCGACCGTGAGCGGATAGTGGCGGTGCGCCGCATCTTCCGCATCCGCCGACACTGACGATAAATCCTCACCGGACACTGAAGCCAGATTCATTGCGAAGACCATGACGCGAGTGCGCCGGCCCGATGCGCCGTAAGGAGAGATGAGGGCAAAGGGCTCATGCGTCAGAGTCACTGACTCCATCGCCACCGCCCGCGTCGAGGTTGACTCGCTGATGAGGATTGGTGCGTTGTCTACCGGAACAGCAGCAGCACTCTTCGAGAGAACCAGAAGCAGAAAGACTGTGAGCATGCCGAACTGGAAATACCTGCGGTGAGTCTCAGCTTGAGGTTCGCCGCATGGTCTAGGAGTGCGATAATGTGACCCGCTTGTCTCAATCATTGTTTGAAGCTGAACCACAATCAACTGCGTCGCTTAGGGGAGGAACCGTGTAACCGAAGCGCGGGGATCGGATGATTGCGGTGCGCGGTCAAATACTACGGCAGCACAGCCAGTCTTTCAATACGATTAGAACCGAGATGAAAAGTAGTTCGACCCGAAGCTGGGCAATCTTTTTTGCGCGTGAAGTGCTCGGGCTTATCTTCTTCATGGCTGGCGTATATAAAATCTTCCAGTTGGGACCACTTAACCACGCGCGCAAATACTTCCTGCCTTTCGCCGGCACGTTTCTCCCCGTTTGGTCACTCTGGGCCACCGGAGCAATTATTCCCTTTGTCTAGCTCATCGCCGGGGCATTGCTGATTATCGGTTTACGGATACGCGAAGCGCTTATCGCACTGGGCTTCGTCCTCATAATCGTTACCTTCGGCCACCTTTTGCAAGAACCGCTTTATCCTTTCCACGAACACGTGATTCCCCGACTGGCCCTGTTGCTTTTTGTCCTGCTGCTTCCCGCCGAAGACGATCGCTTCTCGCTCGATTGCCTCATCGTTCGCCAGCGGAAATAGTTCGCAAAGTCCCGGCGGTACGCTGAAAGCTTTAACTGCAAAAATGTGCGTTACGTTGCTACTCCGAAAGTCACTTACAGGTGCAAGCACGATTCGACTAAACGACTCGTGCAAAACTTGTTCTCCAGGAGAAGATGATGTTACGCGAAGTGGATTCAGTTGTAGTCCGTAGTTCAAGTCACAGCTCACAAAAACACGGGGCCTCGTTAGCTGCAGCCTGCATCCTCTGCCGGATGCTGTGGCCGCGAATCCTGCAGCACCGCCACCTGCTGGTTGACTGTTCTTCGGAAGCAAAGACGATCGTAATTACAAAGACCTGTCACGCTGATTAAGCCGCCGTCGGTTGAGGCTCATCCCACTCAAACGTTCCTGCCTCGCGAGCAGAAAAGAATCGTCCGCGACAGGGTTACGTTCTGCCACTTTTTCCCTCCACTTTCCTCCTCTCAATAGTTTTCGCGAAGCTTCTCTACACGAAGTCATGCGGGAAAGATCATCCGCAGCGCCGTTACGTTTCTTAGAGGGAAAGTCACCTACAACTGCAAGCACGAAGTCGACGCAAGGCTTCGTGCAAATTCCCCTAAGGAGACGATTATGTTCCGCAAAGTAAGCTTCGTATTTGTTCTGTTGGCGATCGTAGTCGCTGTTTGCGTTGCCCCTAAACGCATGGTGCCTGTGCTCGCCCAGAAAAACATTCCACCGACTGAAGGCGTTTGCTGTGGCAAAAAGCCACCAAGCTTTCCCGATATAAAAGCCAACAACAACACAGCCGCTCAAACCTATTCAACTTTTAGCGGACAGATCGCCGTCGTTACCGGTGAGTTAATCGGCGGATCGTCGGTCGCGGTAGTGGATCTGAAGAATGAAAATGCCGGTGTGCCGGTCGATACGAATTGGAATTCCTCGTCCGTTCCCCCAACTCAAGTCTATAGCCATCCCGATTGGGCGACCGCAAGAATTGGTTCTGTTTTCGGGCTAACGCTTGACGACATCGGAAATGTCTATGTCACCGCCTCGACGGCATACTCTACCGATTCCCTGCCGGGCGGCGCGACCGGGGGCGAGGTCTATAGAATTGACGGCACGAGCGGCACGGTCAGCAAGTTTGCCACTCTGCCGAACAAAGGCCCGGCGCTGGGAAACATCGAGTTCAGTTGCGGGTATCAAAGTTTCTATGTCACGAACTTTGCCGATGGCAGAATTTACCAGATGGTCACGGACAATAGCACCAGCCCGCCAACCGCGAAGGTCTTGAGTGCTTTTTCTCCTGCCACTGGCGCTATTGCTTCCGGGTTTTCATCGACCAACGGAGACCCTGAGTTCGGCAGAGACTACTCGCAGTTCATACCTAAAAATAATCCCGGCACTAAAAATTGGGGTCGGCCGTGGGCTGTTAAAGTTCAGGGAAACCGCCTGTATTACAGCCTGTGGCGACAGGACTTCGCGCAGCACACCCTCGTGAATGCGCCAGCCAACGAAGTGTGGTCGGTGCAGCTAACTACCGGCGGAGCGTTTGTGCCAAATTCACAGCAGCTCGAAATCACGCTGCCGACCCTGCAATCAACCGATCCGCTGGGCGGCGCCCAAGTCTATTCTAATCCTGTTTCCAGCATCGCCTTCAATCAAGCAGGCGACATGCTGCTTGCTGAACGAAGCATGAATGGAGATCAGAACAACCCCTTTGCCGCACATAAATCGCGCGTTCTCGAGTACACGCTCGCGGTGTGGACGCTTCAGAATCCGACCAAGTTTGGCCTCGGCACACTGACCTTCAACGGTCAGCCCAGTTCCGCGGGTGGCGCAGTTTACGATTCGTTTGGATCGCGCGTTTGGGGAACCTCTGATGCTATGCACTTGAACGTGAATGACCAACTCTATGGTATTCAGGGTCTGCCGCAGAGCGGTGGAAATATTCACAACAGCATTTTGGTCGACATGACGGACAGCACGGTCAACCAGGACAAGAACCAAATGGGAGATATAGAGATTCCCTGCGTCGAAGAAGGTGGGACTCAGGCGTGCGCAGTTAAGACCAGGGAGATTTCCTGCAAGGCGGACGGCACGGGCGGTTATCTCTTCACCTTCACCGTCACTAACAACACCGGCAAGCCCGTTACCAGTGTGTTGCTTACGCCACCGCTTAACAGCAACTTCAGCATCACGCCGCAGGACCCTCCGCTGCCGGGAGGGGTGCTTCCAAACGGCCAGTCCATCACATTACAGGTGACTATCAACGGGGGGCATGCAGGGCAAAAAGTCTGCTTTACGGTGACGTTGATGACCAAGGATGGACCATGCTGCACGGTCGAAGTTTGTCCGGTGCTGCCGGACTGCTGCGCGGCAGGGAGCAACGTGAGCGTTAAGTGCAACCCGAACGGTTCATACTCCTACGTACTCTCCGTTGTTAACACGAGCCCGAATACGATCCAGCACATCTATCTGCACCCGCCGGCAGGTGTGACGATGACGCCAAGCTATTTCGCCGTGTCGATTGCACCGGGAGCTACTTTCCAGACGCCTCCGATCACGATTACGGGCGCGCACCCGGGAAGCTTTTGCTTCGGGCTCAGTCTGCATACCGAGGGTATGAAGGACTGTTGTTCCGGAGAGCAGTGCATTATATTGCCGGCTTGCTCGGCTTATGGCCCACGTTAGCGGCTTCTCCTTCAGTTCCCGCCGGCACTATGCCGGCGGGAATTTTTTTGGTGATTCTCTGGTTTGACCAATTTTGTGTGTGTTCTCTGTGACACAAACCATCAACTTCTTGTTTTGTGGCGAGGTTTTACCTAAAGCACGTTGAGCGAAAGTCTTCAATGAGCCTGCGGTAGCGGCGGCCTGTTCCGCAGGCTCGTTGAATGGTTCAAGGGACTTTGCCCGAAAAATGGTTCGGCCGGTTCTGTCCAAGCAGAAGCCCGACCGTTAGGGGAGGGCTCAAGATCGAAATTCCGGCAGAAACCAGAGCCCTTGCTAACGCGCGGGCTTCTGCTTGGGACGGCGTACTCAGCTTATTGACACTTTTCGGGCAAGGTCGGTTCAAGCCAATCAATTGTCTGTGCGTAGGCGGCGCCGCCTGGATTCGGAATTGCTCAACACTGAGATCGGAGAGCACACGGACCCTACGCAGAGAAAAACTGAGATTGGGTCACTACTCTCTTTTTATACTTGCTTGCCGCTTACTATTCAGGAAGTCTAAACTGGGCGCCACCGGATATGGTCCCCGAAACGGAGGTGCCGAATTTCTCCTTTACGTCGCCTGATCTTCTGGCCTGATCGCGTGAGAGCGCTCAGTTTCTCCGGCGCAGTTTCCCTCACCTCCATACTGCTTTTATCAATCGCCTTCGCCGAACGACCGCGGGGTCCTGAGCCTTCACCGGTGCAAAAAGCAAGACCCCTCGACCCGCTCACTCCTGAAGAGATAGAGCTTGCTCGGCGCCTAGCGAGCGCTGACGCCCGCGTGAAAAAGGAGCTCGGGCCTGGTCGTCAACAGCTTATCCAAATTCAGTTTTTGGCACTCAAAGCCGATGGTGACTTGAAAACCTCTCAGGAGCAGGAGCAGTTGGGCCAGGGACGATACGCCGCAGTCTTGTTCTACCGTTACGATACGGATCGAGGCCTACACGTCGTGGTGGATCTTACGCAGCGAAAGCTCGGCGAAATTACGAAGCTGGAAGGAAGAGCGGTGCCGTTGGCCCGCGAGGAAGTGAACCGGGCCTTCGCTTTGGCCCTACTCAACAAGCGCGTAAGAACTCTTCTCGGTCCTAAAGCCCACGAATTTGGAGTTGCTGGACCAGCAACCGAAGATGACCCACACAATCGCGTGGAGGGCTTGCGAGTGATAGGAACCTCACCACGAGATCCATGTTACAA
>DASYMB010000152.1:0-1884 GCA_036009285.1 Pyrinomonadaceae bacterium
TGCGCGAACAGATCGCACGCGATGCCGAGTCTCGCCAGTTTCAGTCTTTCGCGAGACTCTCCGCCATGCTGACGCACGATTTGAAGAATGCAATCGGAGCTTTGTCGTTGCTGGTCTCTAACATGGAAGCCCACTTCGCGAATGAGGAGTTTCGCGCCGACGCCATGAAGTCTCTCACCGGCGCCACGGTAAAGTTGAAGGCCCTGGTTGATCGCATCAGTAATCCTGTAACCACTTTGAGCGGCGAATTCAAGCAGCCGGAATTAATCGATCTCGTTCCCCTCATCAAGCGCGTGCTCAGTGAAACGGTCGAGCCGGCTCGTGCAGTTCACGAGATTAAGGTGAATCTGCCGCCGAAACTTCCGGCCCTGGTCGACGGCGAACGCATTGAAAAGTGCATTGAGAACCTGCTGCTGAATGCCCTCGAGGCGATGTCGGAAAAAAGAGGCACGCTAACAGTTGCAGCAGGCGAAGAAGGCAAGGGCAAGATTTATGTGAGTGTGTCTGACACTGGTGTGGGAATGAGCAAGCGCTTCATTGAAGAGAGACTCTTTCACGCATTCGCCACCACCAAGACAAATGGAATGGGTCTAGGGTTGTACACCTGTCGTGAAGTGGTGCAAGCCAATGGAGGGACGATTGAGGCGCGTTCCCAGGAGGGCGCTGGCACAACCTTTGAGGTCGTGCTACCATCCGGCCCAAATAGCGGGGCCGCGAAATCAAAAACGTCCTCGTAATCTCCCACTCAGTTTGCCCTAACTTCCGAGCTTTATAATTGTAATAGCTTTACCGACGCCCATGGTGGCGTCGCGGTTTTTGGAGCGATGGGCGAACAAACTCCAGTCAAAGAAACTGTGCTCATAGTTGACGACGACAGGGATCTGCGTCGTGGACTCTACTGGGCCCTGAGCTCCACTTACAGAGTTCTTGAGGCCTCTTCGCGTCAGGAAGCGCTCGATCTCCTGCAGCGCGAAGAGATCGAAGTGGTGGTCAGCGATCTTCATCTCCCGCCGCACCTGGACGACCTCTCGGAAGGTTTGGCAATCATCAAGGCAGCCCGCGACCGGCAGCCGCCGCGACAAGTGGTAGTCATCACGGGAACCAGCTCGAAGCAGGCCGCGCTGGAGGCGGTGAAACATGGCGCCTACGGTTTCTTTGAAAAGCCATTCGAAGCCGCGGAGGTGCTGCATATCGTTCATCAGGCGGCGCGGATGCGGCGATTGGAGCTGGAAAACTCGCGCTTGCGCGACTTGCCGGCGGCGAAAGGCTTCTGCGATCTGATTGGCAGCAGCCAGTCACTCGAGAAAACTATTAAGCACGCGCGCGCGGTGGCGCTCACCAGCGCCACTGTTTTGTTGACTGGAGAAAACGGTACGGGCAAAGAGATGCTCGCGCGGGCCATACACGATGAAAGCCCGCGGGCCAGCGAACCGTTCGTCGGCGTAAGCTGCGCGGCCTTGCCGGAAGCGTTGATCGAATCCGAACTGTTTGGCCATGAAAAAGGATCGTTCACTTCGGCGATGTATTCGCGCAAAGGGCGTTTCGAACTGGCTGACCGCGGCACTTTGTTTCTGGATGAGATCGGCGAGTTGACGCAGAGCGTTCAGGTGAAACTACTGCGGGTGTTACAGGAGCGTGCTTTTGAACGTGTAGGCGGGAACAAGACTTTGAGTGTGAATATCAGGTTGATTGCTGCGAGCAACCGCGACCTGGAAAAAGAGGTGGAGGCGGGACGTTTTCGGCGCGACCTCTACTATCGTTTGAATGTGGTGCCGCTCGTGATTCCTCCGTTGCGTAGCCGGAAGGAAGACATTCCGGTGCTGGCGGCCCACTTTGCGGCAAAGTCTGCGGAGAAATATGGACGCGGTACGCTCGAGCTTGAGC
>DASYMB010000153.1:0-4118 GCA_036009285.1 Pyrinomonadaceae bacterium
CGGTTACGTAATCAGGCCGCGAACGGTCTTCAGTTTCGATGTAACCGGGGGTCTTGCTCGCATCAACGATGCCCGCAACGAAAACGCGACCAGCAACCTGCTTGAGAGCGAAAGGAAAAAGGCTACCTTTCTCTCCCTCCATGCAGCGCTGCAGGCCGATGTCTGGCGGCGGATATTCGTTAGCGGCTCGCTGCTCACCATCACCCAATCGCGGGTCTCAGATTTAACTCTCTATCCGGATCGTTTTGGCCGGCTCATGACGGGCGATGGTGTGTTTCAATCCAATGGTCTCACTCGTGATCGCTTCACAGACTATTTCTCAAATGTTGGTGTCGGTTGGCGATTCAACCGAAACTTTCTGGCCGAATACATCTTCACGACAGATTTTGGCCAGACCTCTCCACGACACACGCTCCTCTTCCGCTACACATTTGGTCGCGGCGAAGATGCTTCCCGACGTAAGTAGACGCCTGGGCTTAACGCCCCGCTTAGTTCCTCCAGGAATCTTCCGCACAGACTCCGTGTGGGTGTGCAAGTACAGCCTCTTTCCAAGTCTGCCTACTCCGATTGCTTTCGCTGTAAGCAAATTCCGCCTCGGCGTGACCAAATGCCGCCTCCACCCGGTCACAGGGGCGTCAGTGTGTCACATCATGCTTGCCAATCCGGCGAATCCGCTAAGACGTTCCGCCGGGAATAGGTATTGCACAGCAGATGCGTCGACTAGCAACTTGGATCTCATATTTGAATTAATCGTCCTGGGTGGACCGACACTCATCAGGGTTAAGGCCGACCTTCACTGGGGGCGCGGCAATTGTGATGGTCAGGTGCTCTAAAACTATCGCCTTATGCAGCGGCGTCGCGCTACTCGTGAGTGTGCTGTGGCCGCCTAATGCATTTGCCGAAGGAGTCGCGTCTGGAAGTATCAGAGGAGTCGTTAGAGCGACGACCGGAGCGTCGGGCACTCGTTCAATTCTTCTTGCGAATTCGCGGCTCACGCTTGTCAATCGCGATCTTCCCACCCAGGTGTTCAAGACCGTTACGGACGAGACGGGATCTTTTGCTTTCGCCGATCTGCCGGCCGCTATTTATATTTTGACGGCTGAGGCTGACGGATTGCCGACTGTGACTCGCGAGATTAGTTTGAGCGATGGCGCAAATCTCACAGTTGAGATTGAGCTGACCGCGTCGCTTTCCGAATCCGTCACTGTGCGGGATGAGGAAGGCTTATTGAGCACGGGAGAGACGACGACTTCCAATATCGTTCGCGAGCAGACGTTGAAGGAGGTGCCGCTGCGAGCCGAGAACTACCAGAGCGCGCTGCCAATGACTCCGGGCGTCGTGCGTGGTGCTAATGGAGACGATCATGTGAAAGGCGCGCGCGACGGCCAAAGCGCCTACACCGTTAACGGTGCAGATGTTACTGATCCGGCGACAGGTAAACTCGCTTTCGACATTCCCCTGGAAGCAGCGGCCACCGTGCAGATCCAGGAGAATCCGTACTCTGCGGAGTTCGGAAGACTCACCGGGGGCGCGACCAATCTCGATACAAAAAGCGGAAGCAATGACTTCCGGATAAGGGCCGCGCGCTTCTTCCCAACTTTTCGCTACATCCTCGCGGGTCCGATAGATTCGTTTCGACCACGCGTGACCTTCAGCGGACCCATCATTCGTGATCGCTTATTCTTCCTGCAATCTTTTGAGTATCGCTTCACGCGCGTGCGCGTGCCGAGCCTGCCGTCGCCGCGAAATGATTTCACTTCTGCCGCATTTAATTCTTTCTCGCAGATTGATCTCAATATCAACAAGAATAATCGCGCCAGGTTTCTCATCGCATTTTTCCCGCAGTCGACACATCACGTCGGGCTCAACACCTTCAATCCACAGGAGACAAGGCCCGATATCAAGCAGCGAGGCTCGCTCTTTTCTATCTCGGAGCAGGCGATCTTTGGCGACACATCGTTTCTCTCTTCCGCCCTCAGCTATAAGACGTTTGATGTTGACGTGTTACCGCAAGGCGCGCAGCCGCTCACGCTCTTACCGGACCGGAACACGGGCAACTATTTCGCCGAAACTCGCCGCCGAACTCATCGCTTTCAGTGGCAGGAAACCTATTACGCACGCCCCCTCACGCTCGCTGGACAACATTCTTTTAAAATCGGCGCCGAGCTCGATCGCACCAGTATTTCGGGCCGATTTCGCAACAACTCGATTCTGATTCGCCGGAACAACGGTACGCTCGCACAGCGCATAGACTTCACCGGACCGAGCGCGACTGCGTTTCGGGTGGGCGAAGTCTCCGCCTTCGCACAGAACCATTGGACCATTAGCAACAAGCTGGCGATTGATGCCGGATTGCGTCTGGACCGAGACGGGATCGTGCGTCACACTAATCTTGCGCCGCGCGTCTCGTTCTTGTTCGCGCCGTTCAAAAACAATCGCACTATCGCCCGTGGAGGAATCGGTCTCTTCTACGATCGTATGCCGCTGTCAGTCGGTTACTTTGACGCCGTTCTTTCGAGGCTCGCAGGCGACGACAGTGAGGAGGTTATCAGTCAGCTTGGGTCTACGACGAATTTTACGGATTATCCGCAGCGGGTTGTGACCACTTTCGCGCCCGACGGCGTATCTATCACGGACGGCCCTCGCCGCTTCCGCAACGATGTCGAGGGACCTTTGCGCAATCCGCGCAGCGTGCGTTGGAGCTTGCAACTCGATCAAGGGCTGACGAAGGATTTGACGATGCGCATCGGCTTTCTTGATCGCGCAACAAGAAATGAACTAATTATTGAACCACGGATAGGCCCCGCCAATTCGGGCACGCTGGATCTCAGCAACCGGGGGCGTTCACATTACCGAGAAGTCCAAGTGCTCGGTCTCTACCACAATTCCCGTTGGGGCTACTGGAATGCTTCCTACGTTTGGTCCAGCGCCCGAGGCGACCTCAACACAGCTGATAATTATCTTGGAGACCTTCCCGCGTTCGTGATTCGTCCAAACGAATATGGGCCATTGCCTTTCGATGTTCCGCACCGGTTCCTTATGTATGGTGAGTTAAAGTTGCCGGGCGACATCACGTTTTCACCATCGCTCGAAGTCCGTTCAGGATTTCCGTTTTCAGTTGTTAACGAGCAATTGGATTTCGTTGGGTCGCGTAATCGTGCCGGGCGCTTTCCAACATTCATGTCGCTTGATGCCCAGGTGACCAAAGGATTCCGCATCCCAATGTTCCAGAAGCATAAGATGCGAGCCGGAGTTGCTGTATTCAATATTACGAATCACTTCAATCCCCGCGACGTGCAGAACAACCTGGGCAGTCCAGGTTTCAGCCAGTTTTACAACACCCTGGGACCATCTGTTCGCGGGAAGTTTGAGGTGGCCTTTTAGGTTTGATTCATTCTCTGCATACCACGCCGTCAACTTTGTTTTCCCGCCGCGATTTTCGAGCCAGCTCCCTCGTCTAAGCCGCACCGCGTTAACTCTGTGACCTCTGCGGTAAATCCCAGGCATTTGCTTAGCGTACAGACGCAGCGTGACGTATTGCCACCACCTCAATGTGCAGGGGCGTCACTCTGTCCCTTCACCAGCGCCAAATAGTCAAAGTGTCCAACGCTTCGCGCGGGAATAGTTATTGCACTAACAACCGTGCTGCACGAATGACCTTGAGCTTTCAGAAACAGAAAGAAGACGCATTAATGATTTTTCCGCTGCGAACGATAGGGTTGTTGGCACTGCTTGTCTTAACTGCACCATGTGCGCTTGTTCGCGCACAACAACCGCTGGAAACAGAAACCGCGCGTCCTCCTAAGAAAGGCGCTTTTGAAGTCCAAACTTCCTTTGAGTGGCAGCGTTCGAAAGAGGGAACTGAGCGCGCCGTGCCCTTCGCCTTCGAGTACGGCATCACCGATAGACTCTCCATAATGGTCGAACCGGTTTTCTACACCGCCATCCGCCCGAAGGTGGGAACACGGGCGACCGGTATTGGCGACCTTGAGGTCACGCTCTCGTATCTCTTTGCGCGCGAGAAGGGATGGCGCCCGGCACTGGCCATCGCCGGCGAAGTGAAAGCTCCGACCGCCCGGAATGCCCTGATCGGATCGCGTAAAACCGATTTCGCCCTT
>DASYMB010000154.1:0-11226 GCA_036009285.1 Pyrinomonadaceae bacterium
GTCGTTTCCAAGCTGGCACGCGAGCACGTCAAAGTCGTGCTCACCGGCGATGGCGGCGATGAATTATTTGCCGGCTACACGCGTTACGTCACCGAGCGCCAGCGCAGTAAATTTGATCTGGTTCCGCAAGCGCTGAAAAAGTCGTTAATGGATCCGTTGAGTCGCGGGTTGCCGCATGGCGCCTGGGGCCGCAACTATCTGCACAACGTTTCGCTCGATCCGATCAGCCGCTACCTCGATAACGTTTCCGTGTTTACCGGTCTCAACAAGTCTTCCTTGTACACCGCTGACTTCAGCGATCAACTGCGAGACTCAAGTCATTTGAGTTCTTATTTCCGTGAGCTTAGTAGCAACGTGAGATCCGACGCAAGACTTGATTCGCTGCTTTATATCGACAGCAAGACATACCTGCCCGGCGACATACTGACGAAAGTCGACCGCATGAGCATGGCGGTTTCACTGGAAGCGCGCGTGCCGCTGCTGGATCACAAACTAATCGAATTCGTCACGCGTATTCCGGCCTCGATGAAGTTGGCCGGCTTTGAAACCAAGCATTTATTTAAACAGGCCATCGGCGATCTGGTTCCGGCGGAAATCATAAACCGTCCGAAGCAAGGGTTCGGCGTTCCCATCCAGCAATGGATCAATCAGCAACTGCGCCAACGAATTCGCGACACCTTAAACGATCCGCGAACTCTTCAACGCGGCTACGTTACGAGAAGTCACGTCGAGTTGCTGTTGGACGAACATGAGCGCGGCCGTCGTGACCACGCGATGGCTTTGTGGTCTTTGCTAATGCTCGAACTTTGGCATCGCCAATATGTGGATAGGAGTTCAGCCGCGGATTCGCGCAGATAAACGCGGATCGATCAGAACATGAGAAGGAAACACAAGCTGTTTGTCAGAACCGCCTGCGGTAGCGGGCGGGCACTGCCTTTCCACCGGGTTTCAGATTCGCGAAATCCGCGTTAATCCGCGGCCAAAAAAATATTGTGAAGCCACGCATCCTTCAACTCATCGACAGCTTCGACCAGGGCGGCTCCGAGCGGCAAGCGCTCGAACTGACGCGCCTGCTGCATGACAGCGGCAAGTATGAAGTCTATCTGGCCAGCTTGAAACCAGAGGGAGTGTTGCGCGCGCAAATCGCTGATCTGAATCTCGGGGACGTACCTTGCTACCCACTGGAGAGTTTTTACGACCGCAACGCCATCACTCAGTTGCGACGGTTTGTTAGTTACCTGCGAATGAAGAAAATCGATCTTCTGCACACGCACGACTTCTATACCAACATCTTTGGCATGACCGCGGGCTGGCTCGCCGGCGTCGAGGTGCGCATTGCTTCTCGTCGAGAAACGAGCGGGCTGCGCAGCAAGGCGCAACAACAAGCGCAGCGGCTTGCCTATTCTTTCGCGCACCGGATCGTCGCAAACTCCGATTCAGTTAGGCAGAAGCTCGTTGCAGAAGGAGTCAATGAGAAGCGAGTAACGGTCATTCACAACGGTCTGAATCTCGAACGCGTCACCGCGCGGGGGAGTGTTTCTCGAGAAGAAATTCTCCAGGAAGTAATTGGACTTGAGCTTGCCGGTGGTAACAAACTTCTTCCGAGGCATTTCGTAACCATCGTGGCCAACATGCGCCACGAGGTTAAAGACTATCCAACGTTTTTGCGCATGGCCCAGCGAGTTGCGAGGGCCGTACCTGATGTCGGATTCCTACTGGCCGGCGAAGGCGAACTCCAGGAGTCGCTTCAACGAATGGCCGTGGAGTTCGGGATCGCCGGCAACACCTTTTTCCTGGGGCGATGCGAAAACATTGCGCCGCTTCTGACAGTTTCAGACGTGTGCGTGCTCTCGTCAAAGGCCGAAGGATTTTCAAACTCGATTCTGGAGTATATGGCCGCGGGCCGTCCGGTTGTGGCTACCGATGTGGGCGGGGCGAAGGAAGCGATTGTCGAAGGCGAGACCGGCTACACGGTTCCGCCAGGCAATGACAGGCTGATGGCAAGCGCAGTTGTTTCGTTGTTACGCGATCCCGAGAAGGCGAAGTTATTGGGCCAACTGGGAAGGCGCATCGTCGAACAAAAGTTTTCTTCCCGGGCGTTACTTCAGAAAACCGAAGCGCTTTACGAGAGTCTGCTATTTCCTGTCAGCACCTGGAGCAGTAGCGACCGGGCAACTTCAGCCAGAACCGGGAGCAGTAGCGACCGGGCAACCTCAGCCAGAACCGGGAGCGTTAGCGTTAACCAACCGCTGGCTCCATTGCGCATCCTCGTCGTTGGTCCATCTTTCGACATTCTCGGCGGCCAGGCGGTGCAGGCGGGTCGGCTCATCGCGCGTCTGAGCGAGTTAGCAGGTTTCGAAGTTGGCTTTCTCGCAATCAATCCTCGACTGCCCGGCGTGCTGAGAAAGTTGCAGTCTGTAAAGTATCTGCGCACGATCGTTACCTCGCTGCTTTACATCGTTAACTTGCTGGCACAAATTCCGCGATACGACGTCGTCCACATTTTTGCCGCGTCATATTTTTCATTCGTCATCGCGCCGACGCCCGCCATCCTGATTGCCAGGCTCTTTGGGAAAAGGATCCTGTTGAATTATCACAGCGGTGAAGCTGAAGACCATCTGATGCGTTGGCGAACTGCGGTTCCGACAATTCGCCTCGCGGACGAAGTGGTTGTTCCTTCTGAGTACCTGGTTAGAGTTCTGGCGAAGTTTGGAATTGGGGCCCGCGCAATCAACAACCTAATCGAGCTGCAGCAGTTTACTTTTCGCGAGCGTCATCCTGCCGGGCAACCGCGTCCGATTTTTCTTTCCAATCGCAATCTGGAAACACACTACGGCGTCGATCATGTGCTCCGAGCTTTTGCCTTAATTCAGCAGCAGGTTCCCAGCGCCGAGTTGATCGTGGCTGGTGACGGCAGCCGGCGCGCCAACCTGGAAAGGCTCGCCCTCGATTTAGAATTGCGGCACACAAACTTTGTTGGCCGCGTCGAGCATGAAGAAATTGTCGAGCAATATCAGCGAGCGGATATTTATTTGAATGGATCTGAGATCGACAATCAGCCGCTCTCAATTCTGGAGGCATTCGCGTGTGGGTTGCCGGTCGTGACAACGAATGCCGGCGGCATTCCTGACATGGTCAGCGACGGCGAAACCGGATTCGTTGTGAAGCGCGGCGATCACGAAGCAATGGCGAGTCGTGCTATTCAGCTTCTGGAAGAGGACGGCCTGGCTGATGCCATCACGCAAAAAGCATTCGGAGAATGCGCGCAATACAGTTGGGACGCCGTGCGCGACCAGTGGTCGCAGCTTTATCGGGAATTAGCGAGTCGACAATTGTCCGACGCTCAATCGCCCGCGCGCGCTGCAAGCAACACAAATACGGAACCGGGAGCGGACCGGGGTCCCCAAGCGGGCAGCGCGCTTGGGGTGGCGGATGCGACCGGGTCCAAGACTGATAAGAGTCGCGCATCGCTATCAAAAGTCTCAATCAAAAAGCCTTTCGTCAAACGTCTCATCAAACTTCGGAAGATGAGCATTCCCGAATTGCGTATCCGGAGTTCACAAGCACTCGCCGCTTTCGCAGAACGAACTGGTTGGTCGAAGCTAACGAAGTTGCCGTCCGATCGGGCTTTCCACAAGCTGCTTCATCCGTGTCCCAACAAGGATCTCCTCGATCACTTTCGCACGAGAAGCACCGGCTTTTTCTCAGCGTTTAGCGAGCGAGACGCAGTGATTGCAGAGTTGCGAAGCCGCTGGCCCGAAGCTGAAGAGCAGATAATTGCCCAGGCGGATCGCATCGTCGCCGACCGGTTTGATTTACTCGGCTTCAAGGATCTGAGCTTTGGAACTCCCATCAATTGGCTCCTCGAACCAGTTTCAGGTAAGTCGGTGCCCGCGCTTCATTGGAGCCGGGTTGACTATCTAAACGCGGAGGTCACTGGGGACAAAAAAATCGTCTGGGAGTTAAATCGTCACCAATATTTCCTGAAGCTGGGCCAGGCCTACTGGCTGACACAAGATGAGAGGTATGCAGACGCATTTGTTATTCATCTCAATTCCTGGATGGATCAAAATCCACCGAAGCTGGGGATCAACTGGGCCAGCAGTCTCGAGATCTCTTTTCGATCAATCTCGTGGCTGTGGGCGTTTCACTACTTTCAAAACTCACCGGCGCTTGATTCGAAAACTTTCACACGCGCTTTGAAGTTTCTTTACCTGAATGGGCGTCACCTCGAAACGTATTTATCCACTTACTTCAGTCCGAACACCCATCTGACCGGCGAAGCGCTGGGGCTGGTTTACCTTGGTTCGCTTTTGCCGGAATTCAAAGATGCGGCACGCTGGCGGACTACCGGTCAGAAAATTCTCATCGACCAGCTTGAGCGTCAGGTGAAAGCGGACGGCGTCTATTTCGAACAGTCGAGCTACTACCATCGTTACACGGTAGACTTCTACACGCACCTGCTGATCCTGTCAGAATCACCTGGGTTAGCGGGTGGCCCTTCCCACAGGCCCAACAATCGCGTCGAAGAAAAACTACAGACGCTGCTCGATCACCTGATGTACATCACACGCCCGGATGGTACGAGTCCACTATTCGGCGACGACGATGGCGGCCGATTAGTAAGTCTCGATCGCCGGCCGACGAATGATTTTCGCGCAGCATTGTCTACCGGAGCCGTTCTGTTTGATCGCGGCGACTACAAGTTCGTCGCCGGCGAATTAGCGGAAGAGACGCTGTGGCTGCTCGGCGTTCGCGGAGCGCGAGCCTTCGATGAGATGAGCGCCCGGGAGCCGCCGGTTCATTCGCAAGGTTTTCCTGATGGTGGTTACTACGTCATGCGCGACGGCTGGCATTCGAAGGCAAGCTACCTTTTATTTGATTGTGGCCCACATGGAACCAGCAACTGCGGCCACGCACACGCTGACGCGCTGGCGATCGAAGTGGCAGCTAATGGCCGCCCGATGCTTATCGATCCCGGCACCTTCACTTACACCGGTTCCAAAGCCCTGCGCGATTCTTTTCGTGGCTCGCGCGCTCACAACGTGTTGCTTGTTGACGGCGAGCCGTCTTCCGTTCCGGCTGGTCCATTCTCATGGAAAACGATTGCTGAATGTGAACCGGTTTCATGGCTTCGGGAGCGGCGCTTCGATTATGTTGCCGGCCGCCATGACGGCTACGAGGGTCTGGTCCATCCGGCCACACACACCCGCAGCATCCTGTTTCTCAAAAACGATTACTGGATCATGCGCGACTGTTTGTCTTCAAGCGGCGATCATAATTTAGAGCTGCGTTTCCACTTCGCTCCGGGCACTACTCTTGAAATGGAGCCTCGTGGCGAGCTTGGCAACTGCGAGTTGCGGGCGGCGACCGAAACCGGCGGGCGAGCGGAACTCAAGCTCGCGGTCTTTGGCAGGCAGGGGAGTTGGAGCACGGAAGAGTCCACAGTTTCGCAGTGTTATGGAGCGGGGGAAGCCGCGCAGGTGTGCACTTTTTCGGCCATTTCCTCAGCAAATCGAGGGGGCCTGGACGAAGTGATCACCATGCTGTTGCCGAGTCATGAGGAAAAATCGCAGTTTCAGGTGAGGGAAGTCGAGGCGATCGGTGGGCGCGCTTTCGAGATAACGAGCCCCGATCACTCCGACTTGATAGTGCTGAAATACTCGCGCAGCGAACGCGTGGAAACTGTGCGAATGGTTTCGGACTTCAACTGGAACTGGGCGCGATTTCCAAGCGGTCGCAATCAAATGAACCAGGAGTTGTTTGAGCTGTTGGTAATCGACGGCCGGCGGCTGGAGTTGGACGGCAAGGAGATTGTGAAGTCGGCAAAGCAAGTTAGCCATCTTATGGCCTCTCGAGTTGGTGATCGTTTTCGAGTTGAAACCAGTGAAGGACTTTTGGATTTGAATTTTCCGATCGGAGATTTGGCGCAGTTGTTTGTCGAAGCAAATCGGCAATCGGCCATCGGCAATTGAAAATGACTTATGTGTGGAATTAACGGCATAGCCTTATCGAGCACGTCGCGGCGCAGCATAGATGCAGCCGCGGTGGAACGCATGCGCGACGTGCTCACGCATCGTGGTCCTGACGATCAAGGCATCTTCGTCGACGCGCGCAGGAGCGGAATGGGTCCAGTCGGTTTGGGCCATCGACGTCTTAGTATTGTCGACGTCGCGTCCGGTCACCAGCCAATGACAAACGAGGACGGAACGCTTCACATAGTTTACAACGGCGAGGTCTATAACCATGCCGACTTCCGATCGTCACTCGAAACGCGCAGCCACGTTTACAACACTCACTGCGACACGGAAACGATCCTTCATCTTTACGAAGAGTATGGCGAGAAGTGTGTCGATCATCTCCGTGGCATGTTTGCTTTCGCCATTTGGGATCAGAAAAAGCGGGAGCTGTTCATCGCGCGCGATCGTCTGGGCGTGAAGCCGCTCTATTATGTTCAGACCAACGATGGTTCTCTTTATTTCGCTTCCGAGATCAAAGCACTCCTTGAAGCCGGCGCCATCAAGGCTGAAATAAATTATCCGGCGCTGCCCGACTACCTGGCCAACCATGCGCCGTCAGGTGAAGAGACACTCTTTCTCGGCATCAAGCGGCTGTTGCCCGGTCATACTTTGCTCTGGCGCGATGGCGCACTTCAGATCAAAAGATACTGGGATCTAAGTTTTAAGAAAGACGAGAGCGGCAAGCGCAGCGATAGCGATTACATCGCGGAATGGAGCGAACTCTTTCGCGAGTCAGTGCGGCTGCGCTTGATGGCTGACGTCCCGCTGGGAATGTTCTTATCTGGCGGCATCGATTCTTCGGCCATCGCTGCGGTGATGAGCGGCATGGTCGCTGAGCCAATCAAAACTTTTTCAGTGGCCTTTGCCGAGCGCGAGGCAAATGAGTTGGAGTATGCGCGGCTGATAGCGAAGGCTTTCAAAACCAACCACCACGAAATCATAGTTAGTCCGGAAGATTTTTTTGCCGCGTTACCTAAACTCGTTTGGCACGAAGATGAGCCACTGGCCCATCCTTCAAGTGTGGCGCTCTATTTCGTTTCGCAACTTGCTTCCGAGCACGTGAAAGTTGTGCTGACCGGTGAAGGCAGCGACGAATTGCTGGCCGGCTACGGCCGTTATCGCAAGACTCTCTTGAATATGAAAACGGGCTCGCGTTATCAGCAACTCGCCCCCGCGGCAATCAGAAAAGTCATCAGTAAACAAATTGCGGCGTTGCCTTCCGGTTCGAGACTGCGGCAAAAATTACAGCGCACGTTTCTGCTGCTTTCACCTGACATTGAAAGCAGCTACTTCGATAACTTCGCCGTCTTTCCGCGTGTCATGCAGCGCGATCTGTTGACCGCTGAAGCCTGCGCCCGCATTGGGGCTAGCGCGGGCGATCCTTACGCCATCGTGCGCGGGATGCTTCGACAAACTGACGCCACCTCGCTGCTCGACCGTTTGCTGTATGCAGACACGAAGACATATTTGCACGAGCTGCTCATGAAGCAGGACCAAATGAGCATGGCTGCTTCGATCGAGAGTCGGGTTCCGTTTCTCGATCATAAGCTGGTCGAATTCAGCGCCAGGTTACCTGAACGAATGAAGCTGCGCGGCGCGACGACCAAGCACATTTTGCGCGAGAGTATGAAGGGGCTGCTGCCCGAAGCGATTCTGTCGCGGCCGAAGATGGGTTTCCCGGTGCCCATCGGCGCCTGGTTTCGCGGCGGCTTTAGAAATGTTGTCGATGAATACGTCTTAAGCGAGCGGGCCAGGAGCCGCGGTATTTTTGATCCAACCTTCGTCCGCTCGATTGTGAATAGACATCAGGCCGGTGGCCAGGATCATTCAGAGCGAATCTGGGCGCTCGTCAATTTTGAAATTTGGCAACGACAATTCTTCGATGGTGACCGTACTTGCGAGTTGGAAACTTCAATCCTCGAATTAGCGCATGCTTGAATATTTTTGCCGAGAGTGCATAGTCCGGCGAAGCTTCGCCGCAACCCAAACCCCTTAGCTCCGGAGGAGCCGAATGTTTATAGATACGGAACGTCAATCAAAAACAATAGCTCCAGAGGAGCGAAATGTTGCAGGCGATTCACCCCCGCCAACATTCCGCTCCTCCGGAGCTGCGAAACTTTCCGGAGCCCGCAAACTATAAACATTTGGTCCCGCTGGGACTGGTGCTAGTAACTTAGACTCTATTCGAAAAACAATCCAACCTGAAATGCACATCCTTTGGATCAAAACTGAATTGCTTCATCCGGTCGACAAGGGCGGGAAGATTCGCACTTACAACATGCTGAAGGAGCTAAAACGCCGGCATCGCATAACTTATCTGACACTTGACGATGGCGCTGCGAGCGCAGCGGATCGCGAAAGTGCATTTGAGTATTGCCACGAGCTGGTCTGCGTGCCGCATCAACCGCGCGAAAAGTTTACCGCTGGATTCTATTCCGAGCTGGTGTTCAATCTTGCTTCCGCGCTGCCCTATGCGATTAAGAAGTATGAGTCGGCACGGCTGCGCGCGGAAATTATTAAGCGAACGATAACCGGAAACGTTGACCTCATCGTCTGCGATTTTCTGGCGCCGGCTGCGAATGTTCCGTTTGAGTTGGACTGCCCGACGTTGCTTTTTCAACACAACGTCGAGGCCATGATCTGGAAGCGCCACTATGAGGTGCAAAGCAATCCGGTAAAGAAGATTTATCTTTACTCCCAGTGGCGAAAGATGCGCGCTTACGAGCGCCGCATGTGCCGCCGTTTTGATTCGGTCGTAGCCGTTTCCGGTGAAGACCGCGAACAGATGCAAAACGAATACGGTGTGGAATCGGTTTTCGACGTGCCAACCGGAGTGGATACAAACTTCTTTCGCCCCAGCGGAAACGAGAAGCGCGACGCTCACAACATAGTATTCACCGGATCGATGGACTGGCTGCCAAACGAAGACGCGATCAGTTATTTCACTGAGCAAGTGATGCCGCGAATCAGACAGGCAATTCCGGATGCGACGTTGACGGTGGTCGGACGGAATCCCTATCAGAGTTTGCTCGATCTCGCCAAAAGAGATTCTTCGATCGTTGTTACCCGCCGCGTGGATGATGTTCGGCCCTACATGGAACGCGCCGCTGCTTACGTAGTGCCCTTGCGAATCGGCGGCGGCACGCGTTTGAAAATCTATGAAGCAATGGCCATGGAAAAGGCGATCGTTTCCACAACCATCGGCGCAGAAGGTTTGCCATTGCAGGACGGCACCGAACTTTTGTTGGCCGATACAGCCGAATCTTTCGCCGAAGCTGTAGTCAGAGTTTTGAATGACAAAGCGTTAGCGGACGCACTCGGAACGCGCGCGGCGGCGACAGTGCGCGAGCAATTTGGTTGGGAAAAAGTTGCCGAACGCTTCGGAGTGATTTGCGAAGATACGCTTGCATCCTCGAAAAGCAAATCTTCGAAAGCAAGCTTCCCTGGCCCATCCGCGAGCCAGGCAGAAGCCCGACTATTAAGGAGGGCTCCCGCGGAAACCTCGAAATACAGCCCTTCCTGACGGTCGGGCCTCGAAACAGCCCTTCCTGAGGTCGGGCCTCTGCTTGGACTTGAGATACGATGACCACAGTTTACCCGAGACCGATTGCTGTTCAATCACCGGCTTCGCTGAAGCCCGCGGTTCGAGCAACCGTGTCGGTAATCATGCCGTGTTACAACGAGGAGAAGTTTATCGGCAACGCCCTCGAAAACCTTGCTCACCAATATTCGTCCGAGGATTATGAGATTGTCGTGGTTGACGGAATGTCACACGATCGCACGCGGCAAATCGTCAGAGAGTTTCAGCGGTCGCATCCCAACCTTTCAATTCGCCTGTTGGACAATCCGGCGCGAAATATTCCGCACGCGCTGAACCTCGGCATAGCGGCGGCCAAGGGTGAAATCATTGCCCGCATGGATGCTCACGCGGTGCCTTCCGAAGCGTACATTCGGCGTTGTGTCGAGGTGCTAAGCGAAGACAACGCGGCAATCGTGGGCCTGCCATGTCGTGTGCGGCCCGCGGAAAATTCGGCAACAGCCCAGGCAATCGCAATTGGAGTCTCGCACCCTTTTGGCATTGGCGACGCAAAATATCGACTCGGCAACGAAAGCTCTATACGCGCGACTCAGGAGGAGGTAGACACGGTTGCGTTTGCCTGTTTCAGAAAAACACTGTGGTTGGAGTTGGGCGGATTTGATGAAAAGCTTCTAACCAACGAAGACTACGATTTTAACTATCGCGCGCGAGCGCGTGGGTACAGGGTAGTTTTAGATCGCCGGGCACATTGCGATTACTTTGCGCGTCCCACGCTCCGCCAGCTTGCGTCTCAATACTTTCGTTACGGCGCCTGGAAGGCACGCATGATTCGCGCGCGTCCGCGCTCTTTAAAGTTGCGGCAACTCGTGGCGCCGGTGTTTGTGTCTTCGATCGTAATGCTTACGACGGCAGGATTCTGGCGCCGCATCGCATGGTGGCTGCTTGCTTTGGAGTTCATAACTTATCTCGCGGCCGCAACGGCATTCGGGTATCAGGCCGTGCGCAAGAACCAGGAAAAGTTTTCGGTGTTGCTCCGGATGCCGCTTGTGTTTTTCACCATTCACTTTTCCTGGGGCACGAGTTTCCTGTGGGGGCTGGTCACGACGCCTCGTGGGCAGCGGGGTTCGCATCTTCGTCCGGAAGCAAAAGGGTAACGAAACGAATGAGACTAAGCGTCTTCGGAATAGGTTATGTCGGGTGCGTCTCTGCGGCGTGTTTCGCGAAAGCTGGGCACGACGTCATCGGTGTGGATCTGAATCAGACGAAAGTTGACATCATAAACTCCGGCAAGAGTCCGATCGTTGAAGCCGGAATCGATGAACTAATAGCGGCGATGGTTGCAGCCGGTCGACTTCGGGCGACGACGGATCCGGCGGCAGCGATTATGAATTCCGACGCTTCGCTCGTGTGTGTGGGAACGCCGAGCAATGCGAACGGCAGTTTGGATCTGGACCACGTGAAGCACGTTTGCGAGGAGATAGGCGCGACATTGAGAGCCAAGGCCGCGCGTCACACGGTTGTTATTCGCAGCACGATGCTGCCCGGAACGATTGAAAGCCTGGTTGTACCGGCGCTCGAAACAAGCTCCGGAAAGAAAGCGGGCAGCGATTTTGGCATTTGCATCAATCCGGAATTCCTGCGCGAAGGCAGTTCGCTGAAAGATTTCTA
>DASYMB010000155.1:0-3736 GCA_036009285.1 Pyrinomonadaceae bacterium
GGCGCGCTGCTGATCTTCGATGAGGTCATGACCGGATTCCGTCTCGCCCGCGGCGGCGCGCAGCAACTCTACGGCATCAGGCCGGACATCACTTGTCTCGGCAAAATAATTGGCGGTGGTTTACCGGTGGGAGCTTATGGCGGCAGCCGCGAGTTGATGCGCAACATTGCGCCGACCGGATCGATCTACCAGGCGGGCACCCTCTCCGGAAATCCGCTGGCAATGACCGCCGGCCTGCTCACGCTACGGCGACTCCGAAACGAAAGCATCTACGAGAAACTCGAACAACACTCAGCGCGTCTTTGCGAGGGACTATCAAGCGCTGCTACGGATGCAGGCTTTAAGACGATCACAAACCGCGTAGGCTCGATGTGGACCACGTTCTTCACGGAGGAACCGGTTACAAACTGGACTACGGCGAACAAGAGCAACCGGGAACTCTACGGCAAGTTTTTTCACGCCATGCTTGATGAGGGAGTCTATCTGGCGCCTTCGCAGTTTGAGGCCGGGTTCGTCAGCACCACTCACACGGATGCGATCATCGACCAGACAATTTCGGCGGCGCGGCGAGCGTTTGAAGTTTTGGCGTTAGGTCCTCTCGCCCGCAGTTAACGATTAGGAAGCGACAATGGAAAAGGTCATCGAACTTCTCAATCGCATGCAAGCCGAAGGCGTTATTGAAAACTTTGCTATTGGTGGTGGAATAGCCGCGATATACTATCTAGAGCCCTACAACACAGACGATATCGACGTGTTTATTTCACCCGTGGTTGTCAGCCAGGGTGGTTTAGTGTCGTTTGGACGGATTTACACGTATCTTCAGGACCTTGGGTATCATGCCGAAAGAGAATACATCCGGATAGAAGACTGGCTGGTACAATTCCTACCAGCCGCCGAGCCGGTACAGGAAGAAGCGGTCGCCCAGGCGAAACGCGTGAAGTTTGCAGAGGGACACACATTGATCTTTTCGCTTGAACATCTCGCGGCTGAACTGCTGCGATCCGGTAGACCGAAGGATCATTCGCGAGTAGTAGCTCTGCTGGAATCGGACCAAATGGAAATGAAAGTCTTCCGCGACATCATCCGTCGCAATGACCTTGATGAGAAGTGGAGAGCATTTGCGTCGCGTTTCGATCAGGAGGTGTGATGAGTAGCGAACCGTTTGATCCCGATAAAATCCGAATCGCAGATATCTTCCGCGCCAAGGAGCAGCGGCGCAAAGAGCTTGCCAAGTTGCCCTTCGAAAAGAAGATCGAGATCGTCAAGAGACTACAAACATTGGCGTCCAAGATCCAGCGGGTCAAAAAGAGGTGTGCGGAGGAAGCGAAGTGAGACTTACTATTTCTAAACTTTTTCAGTTTCAAGCATCCAGATCTTCCTAACGAGTTGAAACTGACTTACCTATCAAAGCGGTAAGTCAATCGTGAATCGAGTCCCCTTGCCCGGCTCGCTCTCGACGCTGATCGTTCCCTCATGTTGTTCGACAATCTGTTTCACAATTGCGAGCCCCAGTCCCGTGCCGCGTTTCTTGGTTGAAAAGAAAGGTTCAAAGATGCGGTCGCGGGTCGCCTTGTCTATTCCGCTTCCTTGATCCGCAACCGTGACGCGCGCC
The DNA here is from genome assembly GCA_036009285.1 of Pyrinomonadaceae bacterium. Taxonomy (GTDB): domain Bacteria; phylum Acidobacteriota; class Blastocatellia; order Pyrinomonadales; family Pyrinomonadaceae; genus PSRF01. Next base: position 1,613 of record DASYMB010000155.1, read on the forward strand.
AGTCTTCTCGACGTGCCGTCGTCCTTGACGCCCGCCCCGACCTGAATCAGTTCCGTTGAGATGGTGACGGCCGCACCCTTTGGGCTGGCATCTATCGCATTAGCGAGCACGTTAACAAACACCTGGTTCAACTGATCGGGATCCCAATGGCCCACCGGCCGCTGTTCCGCAAGTCTCTTTTCAATTGGCGTATCCTTCTCTTCAATCTTGTCCGCCACCAACTCCAGACTGTGATTGATTAACTCGTGAAGATCAACGTTCGCTTGCTCGAGCGCTTTGCGCCGCGAGAATTGCGCGACGTCCACCACAAGTTTGTTGAGGTGTTTAATTCCCCGCTCCACCAGCTCAATTGTATTCAGGCCTTCCTGGTCACCCACGCTGTCTCGCAACATTGACACGCCAAGCCGTATGCTCCCGAGTGGGTTTCTGATTTCATGGGCCACCTGCGCGGTCGCCTGTCCCACCGCCGCCAAAGATTCCTGTCGTCGCGCGCTACGCTCCGCTTCGGCCGCTTCCGTCACATCAACCAGGGTCAGGATTTGTCCGCGGGCGCCATTGATCGCAAGCGGCGAGGAATAGACGTCAAAGGTCTGCTGCTGTTCGCAGTCTTCGCTGGGCGGGCACACCCAACGTCCGCGATACTCTGCTTTATCCACCCGACTGCCAGTTGCCGCTTCCAGCATTTTCAGAGCAGCAGGAGACGCAAACTTTTCATAAACCGAGGCGCCGACTGTTGCCCGGGGAAAGATTTGGAAGAAGGCCGCGTTGGCGCTTCGAATGCGATCGTATTCATCGATAGCGGCAACCGCGCTGACCATGCCTTCGAGCAATTGACTGGTGAACACCCGTTCGCGTCTGGCTTCTTCAACACTTCGTCGCATCTCGTTAAAGCGACGTTGAATTTCCCATACGGTGCCGCAAGTCACCAGGGCCCCGACCAGCAGCGCAAAGAGACTCCAGGTCCGAATCGATCGCGCGGCCTCCTGCTCGATCAGTTCACTTTGGCGAGACACCTCGGCTTGCTCATCAGTTGACTGCCGAAGCAGCGCGTCGAGCTCGGTGTCCACCAGGTTGAACTTGTCGAAGCCTTCCAACGAATAACGACGCAAATCCTCAGTCACCTCCACCAGGGATTGCAGGTCGACGCGAAATTTTTGCCAGGCAGGATCGCTCATCAAACTGGGCCGATCAAGCTGTTGCAGCAATTGGCTCAGCTCACTGCGCGCCATGTTCAAACGAAATTCGAAAGGAGGCTTCAGCTCGCGGCGAGCGTCGGCGTCGGCTCGCGCGCGCGCCTCGTTGTTAAGCTTGGTAACGCCCAGCCGAAGTTTCAGCAGCAAGCTAAGTTTGGCCGCATGTTGCTCTTCCAGATCCAGCACGGTCCGGCCCACGTGGTCCATGCGTCGAACACTGATGTAGCCGACCGTAAGAATGAGGATAAGCAATAACAGAAAGCCAACCACTAGAGGCACAATGGCCGGAGAAATTTCACGCGTCCACACGCTCGCTTCAGAATTGGTAATCGTCGGGTGCGCATTGGTATCGTGAGTATCCGTCCGGCGGTAGACAACTCTTCCTTCGCCGGGTTCTCCGGTAGCATCGGCCTTCGCGGGTTCGCCGCTATTGGATTTTTCTTTCTCGCTCATTTATTCATTCTTGCCTGACCGCCAGGATATTTCGTAAAGCAAACTGTTAGTTTGCGAAGGGTGGGGTTCCACTCAAGCCTTGTGTTAGCGAACCGACGCAAACTAACAGTTTGCTTTACATGACTACGGTTTCGCGTCCATCCAATTGTCCGCGATGCCAACGTCAACGATCAACGGCACGTCCAAACTAACCGCGCCCTCCATTTCTCGCTTAAGAACTTCAGCAACATGCTCGGCTGTATCGGCTGACGCTTCAACCAGCAATTCATCGTGGACCTGCATCAGCAGTTGTGCCTCGATGCCTTCGCGCTTGAACTCCTCGTCGACTCTCAACATTGCAATCTTCACGATGTCACTCGCTGTACCCTGAATCGGCATGTTGATCGCCTCACGCTCCGCCGCTTTACGAATGTTCGCATTGCGGTCGCTGATTCCGGGGAGGGGGCGAATGCGGCCATAGATGGAACGCACGTATCCA
>DASYMB010000156.1:0-6395 GCA_036009285.1 Pyrinomonadaceae bacterium
CAGAAGAGTTTTAGTTTCAAACGCGTGACCGATACGATCTACGAAATCAGACCGCGCGGTGAGCAGAGCGCGAACGATAATCCACAGTTGGAGAGACTGCTTCCGGAGAACCGGCCGGAAGACGCGAAAAAGTGTCCGCCGATAAGCTCGTGAAAAGCAGAAGACAGAAGACAGAAGTCAGGAGACAGGACTCAGGACTCAGGACTCAGGAGTCAGGACTCCGGAGTCAGGGCTCAGGAATTCGGGCGATGGTTTCGATTCTGACTTCTGACTCCTGAATTCTGTCTTCTGACTTCTGTCTCCTGACTACTGAATCATGCCCTACGAAATCTTCCTGGCGCTTCGTCATCTGCGTTCGCATCAGCGACGCCGTCTGGCGCGTGTGACCGCACTCATCGCCGTGATTGGAATTGCAGTAGGAGTTGCGGCATTGATTGTAGCGCTTGCTCTGGCAAACGGCTTTCGCGACGAGATGCGTGACAAAATACTGCGCGGCACCGCTCACCTCACCGTGATGCGCAGCGATGGCCAGCCGATGCAGGATTATGAAGACGTCGCCATGCGCATCCGTAAGTTGGAAGGTGTAGTCGCCGCAGCCGGAACCACGTACGACGGCGCCGTCATCATCGGTCCGCGAGCGTCGGCCTATGCTGTCCTGCGCGGTGTCGACGCGGCGTATTCCAATACAACGTCAAACATTGCGGGCTTGCTCGTCGCCGGTTCAATTGAAAACGTCTTTGGCTCGATTAGCTCGATTAGCTCGAGTGGAGAGAAACAAGACTTTCCGCCTGTCATATTAGGAACTGAACTCGCGGCGCGAACCGGCCTCAAGGTGGGCGATAGGGCTGAAATCATTGGGGCTCATTCCGGCTTCTCATCTGCAAACGGAATCAAGCGACACGTTCTCGTCGTGGGAATCTTTCGCTCCGGGTTATTCGAATACGACTCGACCTGGATCTATCTGCCGCTGGATACTGCCGCGGCTTTTTCGGGTGATCTGCACGCAGCTTCCGTAGTTAGCGTGCAGGTGAAGAATATCGATCAGGTTAAGACGATCGCTGCCAGTGTGAGGCAGTTGCTCGGGAATACTTACGCAACGATTGATTGGCAGGAAGCGAACCGCCCGTTGTTTACCGCGCTCGCGCTTGAGCGACGCCTTGGTATCGTTATCATAGCGCTCATAATTCTCATCGCAGCACTCAATATTACGACGACGCTGATCCTGATTGTGATGGAGCGGCGCCGCGACATTGCCATTCTCAGCGCGATGGGCGCGACGTCCAAAAGCATCATGAGTATTTTTGTGATTGAGGGAGCGATTGTGGGCATTGTAGGTGCGCTGGCAGGCGTGGCGCTGGGAGCGATCAGCATCGTGATCGCAAATCGTTACCATCTCATCAGCTTGCCGGCAGACGTTTACTCGATCAGTGTCGTGCCGTTGAATCTAAGTCTTCGCGATATGACGCTGGCGGCGCTGGTCGCACTTGTGATCAGCATCGTGGCCACGATTTACCCGGCGCGGGCGTCAGCACGCATTCGACCGGCGGAGATGCTTCGGGATGCGTGATAAATCCAATGTCCCAATTAAGTCCAAAGTCCAAAGTCCAAAGTCCAAAGTCGGAGACCAAGGGTAGCGAAGCGTCTAAAGTTCTCGAACGTGCTAATGCGGGCACTCAAGACGCGGAAGCGGACGTTGGACGTTGGACGTTGGACGTTGGACCACAGCAGGACTTTGGACTTAACGTTTCGGATCTGAGAAAGAGTTTTTATTCGCCGACTGGAGCAAGGATCGAGGTCCTGCGCGGCGTTTCGTTTTCCACGAACGCTGGAGAAGCGATCGCGATCATGGGAGCCTCGGGCGCGGGCAAATCTACGCTGTTGCATCTCCTGGGCGGACTTGAAGCGCCCGATCACGGCAGCATAGTCGCCGGCGGGTTCGCGATCGATGCCGCCCGGGCTGCAGCCCTCGCGCGTTGGCGCAACCGTCGCGTGGGTCTTGTTTTTCAGTTCCATCATCTCTTACCCGATCTCACAGCCGCCGAAAACGTCAGCTTACCGTTGCGCATTGCTCGCGCGAATGCTCGGGAAGCCATGCGCCGCGCCAGGGAGTTGCTGCGAGAGGTTGGCCTCGATAGTCGGACCTCGGGTTCCGTGGTCGGACATCTTTCGGGTGGGGAACAACAGCGAGTGGCAGTTTGTCGTGCCTTAATTACCCGTCCGGCTCTGGTTCTGGCTGACGAACCGACCGGTAATCTCGATACTACAATCGGCGATGAGGTTGCGCGTTCACTGGTTTCTTATGCCCGAGACCACCGCGCTCTGGTGATTATCGCCACGCACAACGCCGCGCTGGCGGAAATTTGTGATCGCACGCTGGTCTTGCGGGACGGACGACTGGTGCAGGCCTGACTAATGCTCAACTTGGAAGCAAGCTGGGCTATTTGTAAAGCAAACTGTTAGTTTGCGACGGTTCGCTAACATTCACACTGGAAACTCCGCGACCTTCAGCAAACTAACAGTTAGCATTACCGAACTAACAGTTTGCGTTACCTCAGCCTCTGAAATAACCTCCCGGTTGCAACTTTTCTTACCGGGAAACCATGCAAGCCTTTTGGCGCTCTCATTGATAGGTTATAATGCGCGCACTGCCGGGCGAGTGAGTTCTTAGCCCGGCATGGCAATCATAAGAAGACGGTTCGGCTATCAAAACTAATGTTCGAACGTTACACCGAAAAAGCACGGCGCGTAATTTTCTTCGCTCGTTACGAGGCATCGCAATTTGGAGCTCCGGCAATTGAGCCCGAGCACCTGCTCTTGGGACTGATGCGCGAGGACAAAACGCTGACCGGGCGTTTCTTTCCGCGCGCACAGGTTTCAATCGAGTCGATTCGTAAGGAAATCGAAGGTCGCACGTTACTGCGCGAAAAAATTTCTACTTCCGTCGAGCTGCCGCTGGCGCCGGAAACAAAGCGCGTGCTTGCCTACGCTCACGAGGAAAGCGATCGCCTACAACACCGGCATATTGGCACCGAGCATCTCCTGTTGGGACTGCTCAGGGAAGACCGTTCCATGGCCGCGGAAATACTGTATGAACGCGGGCTGCGCTTGAACGCCGTGCGCGATGAGATTGCACGGCAGTCTGGAGTAGACGCGCGCGGCTCGCAGAAGAAAGACACGCCGCACCTGGTAGAGTTTTCCCGCGACCTCACTGAAGACGCGGCCAACGACAAGCTCGATCCGTTGATCGGTCGTGAAGCTGAGATTGAAAGAGTGGTCCAGATACTTTGCCGGCGCACCAAAAATAATCCGGTGTTGATTGGCGAACCCGGAGTGGGGAAGACTGCGATCGTCGAAGGGCTGGCGCAACGAATTGTGCGTGGCGAGGTGCCCTCGTTTCTGGAGAACAAACGGATCCTTTCGCTCGACCTTTCGTTGATAGTTGCCGGCACAAAATATCGCGGACAGTTTGAAGAACGCTTGAAACAGATCATGCGCGAGTTGGTTGAAAACCCGCAATACATAGTTTTTATTGACGAGCTACATACTCTGGTCGGCGCCGGTTCGGCGGAGGGCTCGCTCGATGCTGCAAATATTTTGAAACCAGCGCTCTCGCGCGGAGAGATTCAGTGCGTCGGCGCCACCACGCCCGGCGAGTTTCGCAAGTCGATTGAAAAAGATCGCTCGCTGGAGCGGCGCTTCCAGGCGGTGAAAGTTCCGCCTCCGACAGAAGAAGAAGCGGTTGAAATTCTTCACGGCGTGCGCGAGCGCTACGAAAGCTTCCACCAGGTCCGTTACACCGACGAGGCGCTGGAGGCTGCTGTTTACCAGTCTCATCGCTACATTCCCGATCGGTTTTTGCCTGACAAAGCGATCGACGTAATCGACGAGGCGGGAGCGCGCGTGAAGCTGCGCGTTCGCCGGGAGCAGGGAAGCCTTTCGGACTGGAGCCAGATTAGCGACTGGTCGGAAGCTGTCCACACACCAGGTTTAGATTCGAGCTTGGTTGAGGATGACGATGAACTCGTCTCAGCGCAGGTGACGCGCGACGACATCGAAGAAGTGATCGCTCGTTGGACCGGAATCCCGGTGACCTCGCTGAAAGAAGGCGAGACTCAAAAACTGCTGCGCATCGAAATGGAACTTCACGAGCGCGTGGTTTCGCAGCGACCGGCTATCTCGGCGCTGGCGCGGGCCATCCGACGCTCCCGCGCGGGCTTGAAGAATCCGCTGCGGCCGGTTGGCTCGTTCCTGTTCCTCGGGCCTACCGGCGTGGGCAAAACCGAAGTTGCGCGTTCGTTGGCCCAGGTATTGTTCGGCAGCGAACGCTCCATGATCCGGTTCGACATGTCGGAGTTTATGGAGAAGCATTCGGTTTCGAAGTTGATTGGTTCACCGCCGGGATACGTGGGCCACGAAGAGGGCGGCCAATTGACGGAGCGGATCAAGCGAGCGCCTTATTCGGTTTTGCTGTTTGATGAAATCGAAAAAGCGCATCCGGATATTTTCAACGTGCTGCTCCAGGTTTTTGAAGACGGCCTCCTGACTGACGCTCTCGGTAATGCCGTCGATTTCAAAAACGCGATCATCATCATGACTTCAAACATCGGCGCGCGCTTCATTCAAAAGAAGGCGACGATGGGTTTCCAGGGAACCAGCGACGCCTCGCGAGAAAAAATGGAAGAGATGGTCATGTCGGCGGTCAGGCAAACTTTCAATCCCGAGTTCATTAACCGCCTGGATGAAATCATAATTTTTGACGAACTGTATAACCATGAACTGCTGGACGTCATTCAGCTCCAGATCGAGCAGATCAACAAGACGATGTTGCGGCACGGCTTTGAAGTTAAGCTGACGGACGAAGCAAAGAAATGGATCGTCGATAAGACCTGTGCCGATCGCTCGTATGGCGCTCGACCGCTGCGGCGGGCCCTGCAAAAGTACGTTGAGGATCCTCTTTCAGAGGCGCTGATTCAAGGTCAGCTCGGCGACGTTTCGTTGATCGAGGTGTTTCTTGATGGAGCCGATCTCAACTACCGCCCCATCGGCGTTGAAGCACCTGACGATGCAATTCTAATCCACTGATGCCGTCGTAATTTCGCAGGTGACTTAACCCAGGTGACCTAACCTTCGCGTCCCACTTAATTCGCGTCGTTTAGCTAGGGCACTTGTGTCCGCCGCGCGTGCGGCGACAAGTCCACTTTCCTGCGGGCGCGTAAACCAAGGCAGAGGCGAGAAGCGGGCGCTATCAGGCTTGGCCCGTTTTCCTTTTGCCTTTTTACTTTTGCAGTCCCCGTTCGGTATAATGCGCGACTTTGCTGGACAAGCTTTACGGGGCTTTGGCAACGAGACCGTCGCACTTCGGAATCAAAGCGTTCCACAGTTCCGGAGTTTGGCGGGAAAGCAGCCGTTAGCTTGGTTTTTGCCTTATTTTTCGCAAAGATAAATTAATATAGCCCATAATTAGCTCCCCGAAGTATCCGAGATCCGGTAAGAACCTCTGAGGGAAAAGGCGCTTATGCACTTATATCGCGGGCTTTTGCTCATACTTGTGAGCGGAATCGTCCTGCTGCATTCCATCTCTGCACCGCGACCGGTTGACGCGCAACAGAGCCAACGCCTGGTCGAATCAGTAGAGATCACCGGCAATCGTCGTCTCAGAAAAGACGACATCCTTTACTACGTCCAGACCCGTCCGGGTGACCCCTTCAGCGAACAACAGGTCCAACGCGATCTACAAGCAATTCTTGCTCTCGGTTTTTTTGATAAAACTGCCACGCGGGTGTTGACTGAAGAAGGCGCGCGCGGTGGCGTTAACGTCATATTCGAGGTCAAAGAGCTGCCGATTATTCGTGACCTGCAGTTCGAAGGATTGAAGAGCGTCCCGGAGTCGGATGTGCTCAAGGCCTTTCGCGAACGGCGCGTGGGTGTTTCCAAGGAGAGCATTTACGATCCGGTTAAAGTTAACGGCGCCATTCGCGTCTTGAAGGAACTGCTTGCCGCTCACGGCCATCCCAACGCGACCGTCGAGAAAAAACTCGACGAAGTTTCCGCTACCTCGACCGCGCTCACGTTTGTCATCAATGAAGGCGACCGCGTGCGCGTGGTGGAAATTCAATTCGAAGGCAACACCGTTTTCAGCGACGGCAAACTTCGCAGCGCGATGAAGTATGTGAAAGAAGCCGGTCTGATCACCCGCTTCAAAGGACTGGACATACTGGACCGCGAAAAGTTGGACTTCGATCTCCGCCACGTCGACAACTACATGCGCTCGAAGGGTTATTTACAGGCGCGGCACGGAGAGCCAAGGGTTGAGGGAGTTGGACCACGCCGCACCGGATTCCCGATTCTACCTCTGCCGTTTCTGTCATCGGTAGACGAGGGACTACGTGTCACCG
>DASYMB010000157.1:0-5232 GCA_036009285.1 Pyrinomonadaceae bacterium
TGATGGTGACATCGTGGAGGTTCAAGTCCTCTCATCCCCACCAACTTCTTTCATAAACATAGACAGCCATTGCTGCCTGTCGCGTTGTGAGTAGGACAGGCATTCCTGCCTGTCCGTTCTTCTAAAGTGGAAAGAGGACAGACAGGAATGTCTGTCCTACGTAGGTAAGCGAGCCTTCATCCGGGGGGCTCGCTTTTGTTTGTCTAATTTTGGAACCACTGGCTGTTCGGCGCGTATAACAAGCGTCGCTACGTACTTCGCGCCCTGAATTGCGCAGGGCGTTTTCTTACAGAAAGCCAATCCGGAGCAAGCCTTAAAGGGGGATGCCGACATGGGCGCTGAAAGAGTTGGTGTTGTTGGCGGTCCAGGGTCGCCAAACGAACCGCCCGTCGAACGAAATGAGGAGCCATATCGTGACCAGCGTGCGCACGAATCCTTCACGCCACCTACACAACTCAAAATTGCTGAACGGCCGGCGCGAAGTCGCGTTCAGCACCTGCTCGATCTTGCCGACACGCTACTGAAGGAGACGGCATCGCTGGCGCGCGATAAATCCTTTACCGACGAATCCAACCGGCTGCAGACCCTCAACCTTTCCGAAGGCATCGACTTTTATAACGAAGTCGAGCGGTTTGAGAGCGGTCTGATAAGGCTGGCGCTGGATCAAACGCGCGGTCACCAGGCGCGGGCGGCCAAGCTGCTGCGCATCAAGCCCACCACGCTCAACTCGAAGATTAAGTTGTACGGGATTCAATACTGATAGTAGGACAGCCATTCCTGCCTGTCCGCTGCCTGTCCGGGGTTGAGAGCCAATCCTGCTTTGCAGGCCGAACAAATTTTCCATATATCATTTTCCATTTCTCATTTTTCATTTATGAGAAAAGCCAACCAGGTATCGGTTCGACGATGTGAAATGAGAAATGGAAAATCTCTTTGTTTTTGAGACGTGGCAAAGGCTGCACAGCCGGACAGAGAGCAATGTCTGTCCTACTTAGTTAACTGCCTGGGAAGAATCATCCGCCGGCGGCTCGCGTCCGTCGGAAACCGTCAATGGCTGTTCATCGAAGAGGGTCGAGTCGACCAGAGTTTGCACCCAATACTGGCCGGGCGCAGGGAAAGTCACATTCACAAAGAAACTGATATTGTCGGCAAAACCGCCAGGCGTGATCTCGAAACTGGTAGGTTGAGAAACCACCACCGGATGCTGGCGATCGGGGGTTAGGATCCTGACCTCAGAAAGATGCGAGCCTGCGCCGCGCCAGTGATTGACTACCGCAAATTTAATCAACGACACGGGCATCTGTTGGACCATTATGTTTTGAAAGACTCCCATGAACGAAAGCTTATTGCCCACCTCAAGGCGAACGTCGTCGCAGAAGAGTGTATAGAGTAGTTGCAGTTTCTCGTCTTTCTTTTCCGCCGTAACCATATTGTCTCCTAAGTAGGACAGACATTCCTGTCTGTTCCCTCCATTCCCAATCAATATAACCGAGGACAAGCAGGAATGCCTGTCCTACGTCAACAGTTTCTTAAACGCCGCCTCGTCGATCACTTTGACACCGAGCTCAGTCGCCTTATCCAGTTTGGAGCCGGCCTCGTCGCCGGCCACCACGTAATCAGTTTTTTTACTTACTGAAGAAGTAACGCGACCACCGCGGCTTTCGATCGCGGCGCGAGCTTCATCCCGAGTGTACTGGCCGAGGGTCCCGGTTAGTACAAACAATTTGCCCGCGAGCGACTGGTCGGTCGGCTCACTGGCCTTTTCCATTTTCGTACGAACGCCGGCCGCCTCCAGGCGTTTGCACAGTTCAATATTGCCCGCATCGTCAAACCAATCGCGCACGCTTTGCGCCACCGTCAGTCCAATCTCAGGAACGTCGTCAAGTTCCTCAACCGTCGCTTTGCTGAGCGCGTCGAGCGAACCAAACTGGCGCGCGAGAGTGGTTGCAGTGCGATCTCCGACGTGTCGCAGTCCCAGCGCGTAAATCAGATTTGCCAGATCACGGTGCTTGCTGGCTTCGATCTGGGCCATTAGGTTTGACGCAGACTTTTTCGCCATACGCTCGAGGCTGGCAATATCGTCGAGCGTGAGACTGTAGAGATCGCCGGCGTCGTGAACCTTGCCGCTTTCGACAAACTGATCCACCAGCGATTCGCCCAGTCCTTCGATCCTCATCGCGCGCCGCGAAGCAAAGTGTAACAGGCGCCCTTTGAGTTGCGCCGGGCAATCGGCAGCCACGCAACGCGAGACGACCTCGCCTTCAGGTTTCGAGATTTCGCCGCCACATACCGGACATTTCTTCGGCATCCGGAAAGCCTTCTCGTCGCCCGTGCGCTTTTCTTCGATGACTTTCAGCACCTTGGGAATGACGTCGCCGCCCTTTTCGATCAGGACCCAATCGCCAATGCGAACTCCCAAACGCTTAACCTCGTCGGGATTGTGCAGAGTCGCGCGCGCCACCGTGGTGCCCGCCAGACTTACGGGTTCCAGATTCGCAACCGGCGTTAAGGCGCCGGTTCTTCCCACCTGCACCACGATTGAAACCACCCGGGTCGTCGCTTGACGCGCCGCATACTTGTAGGCGATGGCCCAACGCGGCGCTTTATTCGTCGTGCCGAATTCGTCCTGTAGCGCGGTCGAATTTACCTTTACGACCAGCCCATCAATCTCATAATCCAAATCATCTCGCCGCGCCTCAACCTTGCTCGCAAACTCGATCACTTCTTCGATCGAGCGACAAAGTTTTCGTTCGGAGCTGACTTTGAACCCGACTGTTTCCAGCCAATCGAGCGCTTCCCAATGCGTCGGGAAAGGCTTGCGTTCCCCGGCAAGCAAGTCGTAAGCAAACATGTCGAGCTTGCGGGTGGCGACGATTTTGGAATCGAGTTGTCGGATCGTTCCGGCGGCGGCGTTGCGTGGATTCGCGAAACGCGGCTCCCCCTGTTCCTCGCGTTCGGAGTTGGTTCGCTCGAATACTTTTCGTGGGATGAAAACTTCGCCGCGCACTTCCAAATTTGAGATCTCAGAAGCTGCTGCCTGCGCGCGCAACTTAAGCGGCACACTGCGAATCGTCCGCGCATTCTGGGTTACTTCCTCGCCGATGCGGCCATCGCCGCGCGTTACACCGCGCACCAGAATCTGATTCTCGTAATGCAGCGCGAGCGAGAGACCGTCTATCTTCAGCTCCGCGACGTAATCGAAACTCCGTCCCTCAGCCAGCCGCTGACAACGCCCGTCGAACGCGCGCAACTCATCGATGTTGTAGCTATTGTCGAGCGAAAGCATCGGCCGGCGATGCACGACTTCAGCGAACCCCTCGGCGGGCCTGCCGCCGACGCGTTGCGTGGGACTGTCAGGTGTTATTTGATCGGGGTGTTCCTGCTCGAGTTTTTGAAGTTGCTCGAGCAGCGCGTCGTATTCCGCGTCTGAGATCTGGGGATTGTCAAGAACGTAGTAGAGCTCTTCATGACGTCGAATCTCTGCTCGCAGCTTTTCGATCTGTTGTGGAACTGATAAAGCTCTGGGCAACCAACTACCTCCGATGAGTTCACTTGCGAACCGGGCGGGGGCAAGCCCACCTTCCTAACCTTAGAGACTCTTTCACTTGCTCGGTTAAGCCGCACTTTGAAGGACTTTCAAGCAAAGATAAAAGCGCAACTTGGATCGGCTCGTGGTCGGGAAGACGGGACCAGACCCAGCGGGTCTGACCCGCTGAGGACCCTGCCTGCCCCCGATCTTTGGCTTACTCAGCTACGCGAAACCGGAACTCGCGCGTCTCGAATCCCACTAACTTTAGTTATCCCGCTCGTCTTGAGTTTAGATTCTCCCAGCTTGTGGATGACGCGCCCGATGAATTTAATGCTCAGCAGAAAATCATCGACGCGAATATTCTCGTCTGGGCCATGCGGGTTGGAGCCGGCATAGCTGATGCCAAAAGACGCGAGCGGCGTTGGCGGCGAAGAGGCCCCGCAAACAGCGCCCACCGGCCCACTCGAAGGATCCATTGGATACACCAGTGGTGCAACGCCGTAAACCTCCGCAGCGGAACCGATCACTGCGCGAGCGACCGCAGTTTTCCCTGACGATTTCGCCAGCGGGGCGCTACCCAGTTCGATGATGTCGATGTCCTTGAAACCACGCACGTCCAGATGATCGCGCAACAACTTAAGGACGAGCTCGGGAGTCAGATCGGGTACCAGCCGGAAATCCAGCCGCGCCATGGCTGTGCTCGGGAGCACCGTCTTTACTCCGGCTTCGGTATGGCCCGTTTGAATTCCGCAGATCGTACAAGTCGGCCCAAATATGTGTTCCTTCACGAGCGCCGGCCCTTTCATCGAACGCACCCAACCGCTGATGCGAAATTCCCGCTTCAATCCCGCTTCATCAAGTTCGATCGTTTTGAGCGCTTCGGTATCTTCCTCGCTAATCGGAGCGATGCATGAAGAAAAACCATCGATGGTAATCACACCTTTCGGCGAAGTTATAGTAGCCAATGCCTGGACCAGCCGCCACGCGGGATTAGGAACAATCGCGCCCCACTTTGAATGAAGATCTGTGCGCGCACCGTGCGCTCTCAACTCTAAAAACTGTATGCCCTTGAAACCGAGACTGATCACGGGCCGCTCCTGTGTATCTTTGTAACCCTCGTCCCAGATACATCCCTGCGCGGCCAGCAACTCGGGATTTTCAGAAGCGAACCGATAAAGACTCGGACTACCCAGGCCATCCTCGCCGTCCACGAAGAAGCGCAGCGACACCGGCAGTTTGCCGAATGTTTTTTGATAGGCCTCAACCGCAGCGAGTCGCGCAACCAGGTCACCCTTGCTGTTCGCAGCGCCGCGAGCGTAGAGCTTCCCGTCGATAATCGTCGCCGCAAAAGGTCCAACAGACCATTCGCTCAAATGTCCCACCGGTTGCACGTCGTAGTGCCCATAGACCACGTAGCTTTGCGGACCACTGCCACACTCGCCATAGATAATCGGGTAGCCGGCGCCAATCCGAACCGAGCGCGTGCCAATGCCCACGCGTTGCATCATCTGTTCGACAGTTTCGGCTATTGCACGCATGCCCGTGCCACGCGCGGCAACTGAAGGCATGCGACAAAGGGCTTGCAGTCGCTCAGTAAAACTTTGCGCATGCCGGTCAACATATCGATCAAAACGGACGAAAGTCATGGCGATAACCAAACTGCTGATCTTTCTGTAGTGCCGTAATTTTGAACTAGTCTCGCT
>DASYMB010000158.1:0-2808 GCA_036009285.1 Pyrinomonadaceae bacterium
GTTCGAATTATACCAAAACGACCGGTAACCAAGGGGTGTGGGAAGTCAAGGATGGATAAGAACCAGCAACTAGGAGCCGAGTTAATACTATTCTTCCCTAACACTGGCAGACCAATCGGGGGCCCTTCCAGGTTCAGTGAGCGAGCGGTATCCAGGAAAGACATGCCATTACCAGGGCGGTTCTCTTGCGTTTCAATAGTGATCTTTACACGGGTATTCGCGTCGAGCTCCAATGGCTCATCAGGTCGCAATACTTCGCCATCGTATGTTGCTTCGAGGGTTTTCGTCATTTTACTCTCCCGGCCTTTGGCTGAAAAACAAGCGCTATTGAACTCCGAATCGAATGCGAAGCACCGGCGGCTCAAGGTCTTATTGTAACAGGTGTGCCAACCTCCACCGCATTGAACAATTCCTTTACGTCCTCATTTTCCAACGCCACGCAGCCCCATGTCCAATCGCTGCTGGCGCCGTTTCCATGTATGTAAATATCGCCGCCGAGCGCGGTGTTCTGCGGCGGCTTTGCTTTTCGTTTGATTGCCTTAACGATCGCGTCATGTACTGCCCGTGAAATTAGTTTGTCGCGCAGGCCGCGTTCGGCGTCTTCAACGTTTGGATAACTGAGCCCAAGCGACAGATAGAAAGCACTCTTGTCGTTTTTAGTGAAAACGTAAAACTCACCCTCAGGAGTGGCACGGTCGCCCTGTCGTTGTTTGTCGGGAACCGGATTAAGACCGAGACCAACTTTGTAGCTGCGAACCACCGCACCATCCGAATAAAGCTCCAACCGCCGTTTGCTCTTGCTGACGACTATTTGCGGATTCCGCAGCGGAAGTTTCAGCGCCGCTAATTGCAGAGAAGAGCCTCTCTCATCTTTCTTCGCAGTTGCACCTACTAACTGCCGCGCTGGTTCCTGAGCCGAACTCTTCTGCTGCGTGCACGCCAAACCACTCGCAGCCGCGAAAGAAACAATGATGAGAACGAGACGTTTCATAAGTCCTGATAATTGGAGGCGTCAATTTTGGAGTGCGCCGACCTGCCGGCGCTTTGACTGGTCGCGACCTGTCGCGGCCGAGGCTTTCCTAAGTATGCGGAAAGACGCGGCGTCAAGCCGCCGTAGACCAAAGCGGCGGCTAGTCGCCGCACTGCAAACAGATCAAAGCTCATCCTCCAGGGATTCTTCGCTGATTACTTCATACAAAGCGGCGGCTTCTTTACGCGAGGTTTGGCGGGCGCTGGGGACGGAAAGGACACGGACGGTTGTCAACTTGTTGTGCCGGCGAATGAGGATCTCGTCGCCCGCTTTTACCGCGTGTGCCGACTTCGCGGGACTTCCGTTGATCGACACTCGGCCTGCATCGCAGAGTTTTTGGGCCAGTGATCGACGCCCGCTAAGACGACTGGCTTTCAGGAAGAGATCGAGACGCATCAAATAAGTCTCAAGTCTCAAGTTTCAAGTCCCAAGTCTCAAGTCTCAAGCGTCAGGTCTGAAGGATTTGAAACTTGAGACTTGGGACTTGAAACTTATTACGGTTTCGGAATGATGCCGAGTATCTTACCCTTCTTCTTTTCGGCTGGTTTCGCAGTCGCGGCGCTGTTGTCGGCGGTCTTTTCCGGCGCGAGCTTCAATAGCGGCGCTACCGCAGCGCGGTAGTTATCCGAAATCTTTATGTAGGCTTCATTGCGCAAAGTCTGCAGATAGTCTTCGCGAGACTTCGCTCCGCGCTCAATCGTTACCGCTTCGCGCACCTGATTCTCATTGAAGGCAGCGGCAGTGCTTGCCGGCGTCCGCTCGTCAACGCGAAAGATTTGATAACCCTCATTGGTGCGCAGCGGATCACTCACGCCTCCGACTTTCACGTTTCTAACCGAATTCGCGATGTCTTCACGAAGGTTCGGCATTTCAAAGGCGCCAACCTTCCCTCCGTTTTGTGGCGCCGTGCGCACTCCGTTTGACTCGCGCTCCGAGTTGGCGCCGGCAACCTTGGCGAAGTCGGCCCCACTGCGCAACTGCGTAACCAACTCCAGCGCGCGGGCCTTTACTTCAGCTTCGTTCTTACCGGCGGAACTCAAAAATATCTCGGAGATAGTCACGCTCTCGGGTTTGCGAAACTTGTCCTGGTGCTCCTGAAAATATTTCTTCAGTTCGTCCGTCGTCAGGCCGAAGAAAATCTTCCGGTCGACTTCCTGCTGGATTACCGACTGCTTCATGATCTCCACCCGCAGCGTCTGTCGAGTGGTTACCGGATCGACGCCACTCTCGCGCATCGCGGCTTCAAGTTTTTCAATGGTCGGGATTCCCTGCTCTTTCGCGACTTCGAGCATACGGCGATTAACTTCCGCCTCCACCTCGTTGGAAAGATCCAGCTCCTTTCCTTTTTGCAGCAGCAGCGCCTCGTTAACCAGCGTCGCGATTAATTCCGGCTGGCGCTTGCTCACCTCAGCCACGGCTTCCTGCTCAGGCATGCCAGATTGCTTCAGTGCGTCGATGCGCTCTTTCGATTCCCGCTTCAGCATCGAGAGCGTGACTACATCGTCGTTGATCTGCGCGATGACTTCGTCAACCACCTGCAGCTCGCTCTCTTGCGCAAAAGTCGACGACGGCACAAAAACCAAAATCGCGAATACAAAGATGCTCGCTATGGCGTGCAACATAAATTTAGATTTCACAAAAATGCTCCTAAAGAATTGTCAGTGGTCAGTGGTTCGAATTGATTAACCCTGGATGCGCCGTAGATTTGAGCATGGAGCCCTTCTTATTAACAAACGGTAAGAACCTCCCAAGCAGAAGCCCGACTGTCAGCGAGGGCT
>DASYMB010000159.1:0-5792 GCA_036009285.1 Pyrinomonadaceae bacterium
ATGGCGAACCGCAGTCCCTTCTCCATCGCTATCGGCGCGATCAACTCGATCTCCATCGCCACGTTGTCTCCAGGCATCACCATCTCCACTCCCGCCGGCAGATGCGCCACTCCCGTCACGTCCGTCGTCCGAAAGTAAAACTGCGGCCGGTAGCCCGTGAAGAACGGCGTGTGCCGTCCGCCTTCTTCCTTCGTCAGCACATAAGCCTCAGCCTTGAACTTCGTGTGCGGCGTGATCGAACCCGGCTTCGCTATTACCTGCCCGCGCTCGATGTCCTTGCGCTCCACTCCTCTTAACAACAACCCAACGTTGTCCCCTGCCGTGCCTTCGTCCAGCAGCTTCTTGAACATCTCCACTCCGGTAACTACTGTCGTGCGCGTGTCCTTGATCCCTACTATCTCCACACTCTCGTTTACCTTCACCTTGCCGCGCTCTACTCGCCCCGTCGCCACCGTGCCCCGGCCCTGGATCGTGAAGATGTCTTCCACCGGCATCAGGAAAGGCTTCTCAACATCGCGCGCCGGCGTCGGGATATAACTGTCCACCGCGTCCATTAGTTCTATTACCGTCTTCTCCCATTCCGGATCGCCTTCCAGCGCTTTCAGTGCCGAGCCTTTGATCACCGGAATGTCGTCGCCCGGAAACTCATACGCGCTCAACAGCTCGCGCACTTCCAGTTCCACCAGCTCCAGCAACTCTGCATCGTCGACCGCGTCGGCCTTGTTCATGAACACCACCATCGCCGGCACCCCTACCTGCCGCGCCAGCAGAATGTGTTCCCGTGTCTGCGGCATTGGCCCGTCGGTAGCCGCGACTACCAGAATTGCACCGTCCATCTGCGCCGCGCCCGTGATCATGTTCTTCACGTAGTCGGCGTGCCCGGGACAGTCGACGTGCGCGTAGTGTCGCGCCTTCGTCTCATACTCCACGTGCGCCGTCGCGATCGTGATGCCTCGTGCTTTTTCCTCCGGCGCCTTGTCAATCTGATCGAAAGCCACGAAGTGAACCTTCGGATTCCCTTTCGCCAGCACCTTCGTGATCGCTGCCGTCAACGTCGTCTTCCCGTGATCCACGTGCCCTATCGTCCCGATGTTTACGTGCGGCTTGCTTCTATCAAACTTTTCCTTACTCATGATTTTCCTCGCCCTACTCGCGGGACCGGTGTCCCGAGATTTAAACGATCGTCTCCCAAAGGCAAGAGACTCCCCGTCTTAAGTTATTCGCCCACTGCCGCCGTTACCCTGAATCTTTGCGATTACCTCTTCGGCCACTGTTTTCGGCGCCTGCTCGTAGCGCTCGAAGTGCATAGTCGAAGTTGCGCGACCCTGCGTGGCCGAACGCAAGTCAGTCGTATAACCAAACATTTCGGAAAGCGGCACGAACGAAGTGATCACCTGAGCGCCGCCAGGTCGCGGCTCCGTTTTTTCGATCTGTCCACGTCGGCGCATTAAGTCGCCATTAACCGCGCCCATGTAGTCGTCCGGCGTTACCACTTCAATGCGCATGATCGGTTCGAGCAGCACCGGCTTGGCCTTTCGCACTGCATCCTGAAATGCCAGCGAACCGGCAATGTGAAATGAGCGCTCGTCCGAATCGACCTCGTGGTAATTCCCATCGAGCAAACGCACCTTGATGTCCACCAGCTCATAGCCCGCGAGGAAGCCCCGTTCCATGGCGTCCTTAATTCCCTGCTCAACAGGCTTGATGTACTCCTTGGGGATGGCGCCGCCGGTAATCTTGTTCTCGAACACAAAGCCCTCGCCGGGTGCCGGCTCGATCTCAAGCTCAACGTGGCCAAACTGTCCGCGACCGCCCGTCTGTTTCTTATAGATCTCTTTGCCGGGAGCCGGCTGCGTAATCGTCTCGCGATAGGCGACCTGCGGTTTACCCACGTTCGCTTCCACGCCAAACTCGCGCTTCATCCGATCGACAATGATTTCCAAATGCAACTCGCCCATACCGGCGATGATCGTTTGGTTAGTTTCCGGATCGGTTGAAACATTGAACGAAGGGTCTTCCTGGGCCAGCCGGTTCAACGCCAGACCAAGTTTGTCCTGGTCCTGTCGCGTCTTCGGCTCGACCGCTACGCGGATCACCGGAGCGGGAAACTCCATTCGCTCAAGAATGATGGGCTTGTTCTCATCACAAACCGTGTCGCCCGTGGTTACCTGCTTCATACCGCCAATGGCAATGATCTCGCCCGCGCTCGCGTCTTCAATGTCTTCGCGCTTGTTGGCATGCATGCGCATAAGACGGCCGACCCGTTCCCTGGTTTCCTTGATCGGATTGTAGGCGTAGGAACCCGCCTTGATCGTGCCGCTGTAAATGCGAACAAAAGATAATTGACCGAGATGCTTGTCAGCCATGATCTTGAAGACCAGGCCGGAAAAAGGCGCACTAGCCTCGGGTGGACGAACTTCGATTTCTCCACTCTTGGGATTGATTCCCTCAACCGGAGGAATATCGAGCGGGGACGGCAGGTAATCGACTACTGCGTCCAGCAAAGTTTGCACGCCCTTGTTTTTGAACGCCGAGCCTGTTACCACCGGAACCAGTTTCAATTCCAGAGTTCCTTTACGCAGCGCCTTTCGAATCTCCGCCTCGGAGATTTGTTCGCCTTCGATATACTTATGCATCAGGCCGTCGTCAACGGAGGCAACCGCCTCAACCAACTTTTCACGCGCGATAGCCGCGGCCTCTTTCAAGTCTTCCGGAATCTCCGTGGTCTCGTATTCCGAGCCTTTGCTTTCATCGTTCCAGACGAGGGCTTTCATTCCTATCAGATCGATGACGCCTTTTAGCTGATCCTCAAGGCCGATGGGGATTTGAATTGCTACCGGGTTTGCGCCGAGGCGGGTAATAATCGATTCGAACGAACGATCAAACGATGCACCCGCGCGATCGAGTTTGTTGATGAAACAGATTCGCGGCACGCCATACTTGTCGGCCTGGCGCCAAACTGTTTCAGATTGCGGCTCAACGCCGGCAACACCGTCAAACACTGCAACGGCGCCGTCAAGCACGCGCAACGAACGTTCAACTTCCATCGTGAAATCGACGTGTCCGGGAGTGTCGATGATGTTGATGCGGTGATCGATGCCATTTCGTTCCCAGTAACAGGTGGTCGCAGCGCTGGTAATCGTGATACCGCGCTCCTGCTCCTGCTCCATCCAGTCCATCGTCGCCGTACCCTCGTGCACCTCGCCAATTTTGTGCGTGATGCCCGTGTAATAAAGGATACGTTCGGTGGTGGTGGTCTTACCGGCATCGATGTGGGCCATGATGCCGATATTCCTCGTCAGATTTAGATCCTGCTTTGCCATAAGAACCGTGAATGGTAAATCGTAAATGGTAAATAGAAGTTGCGCGTCTCGCTGCCGAACTATTCACTATTTACTATTTACCGCTTTTAAAACTTGTAATGCGCAAACGCCTTGTTAGCATCCGCCATGCGGTGCGTATCTTCCTTTTTCTTAACTGAGTTGCCGCGATTGTTTGCCGCGTCGAGAATCTCGCCGGCGAGCCGGTCGGTCATCGTTTTTTCACCACGACCACGCGCATACGAGACGATCCAGCGAATTGCGAGCGCGCCGCGTCTCTCCTGGTGAACTTCGATCGGGACCTGATAAGTGGAACCACCAACACGCCGCGACTTAACTTCAACCGTCGGCTTCACGTTATCGATGGCGCGCTTAAAAACCTTGAGCGGCTCCTCGCCGGTCTTCTCGCCAATCTGCTTCATCGCGCTGTAAAAGATGATCTCGGCCACCGACTTCTTGCCACCCCACATAACGCCGTTAATAAACTTCGTTACCAGTGGGCTGGTATAAATCGGATCGGGAAGTACTTCTCGTCTTTCTGCAACTCTTCTTCGTGGCATAATGTTCAACTATGAACGTTGAATGATGAACGATGAATTCATCATTCAGCGTTCATCCTTCATCATTTACTTTCCTGCCGCCTTTGGCCGCTTGGCGCCGTATTTCGAACGCCCCTGTTTGCGATCGGCTACGCCCACCGAGTCGAGCGTGCCGCGAATAACGTGGTAGCGAACGCCCGGCAAGTCTTTAACGCGGCCGCCGCGAATCAACACGATTGAGTGTTCCTGCAGGTTGTGGCCAACGCCGGGAATATAGGTCGTAACCTCGATCCCGTTAGTCAGACGAACACGGGCCACTTTGCGCAAGGCCGAGTTGGGCTTCTTAGGTGTTTGCGTATAAACGCGCGTGCAAACGCCACGCTTCTGCGGCGAACTCTGAAGCGCCGGGCTGGCCGTCTTGTACTTGACTGCCTGGCGGCCCTTGCGAACAAGTTGATTTATCGTCGGCACGGTTTTTCTTTCCTTGCTTGCCCGGTTGCTACCGCTCGCGGTTTCGGACCGGGCCTCTGTTTTCAGCGCGCAAAAAGGCATTACCTGCCTCTTTCCGGAACTTGTGGACTGGTCCACTCGAGATTCCCTGGGGGACCCCGATTCGTCCGGCAGTCAGCGCAGGCGAGCTGCCCTGTTAAAAATATTGCTGTTTGGGATTTTCTGACTTCGCCATTGCTGGCGGGTATGGATGATGGCTTCCCATGAGCCGACTTTTCTGTGGCGTCGCGTTTAAGACGAGAAGGCTGCGGGCCTTTCAAGCGTGCCTGCACCGGGGTGCTGACTAACCTCGAGGCAAGCCAGCGCGAGCAGGGCAACTACGCCACAATAATTGTCAATCCGACTGCGTAAATGCCAGCCGGGCAACGCCTCCACACCGACAGAACCAACCCGAGCGTTGCATTGTTGACTTCAGACTGTCTGTCCGAAACGAGAGACTATAAAGGAGAAGGTTTACGTTGTCAAATGAGGCTTGCTCGATCCAAAGAAGGCCAATGAGGCTCCTATAACTTTCGCATTTAGAACGCTGGAGATGGGCGGACATTTACGAAACTTGCTACGAAATTTGCGCGGTCAGGGAAAACTAAAATGCCGAGCGCAGCAAATGCCAGATGAACCAACCTATTCCACCCAGCAACAATAGAAGCAGAACTACGATTCCAAAGATCATCAACTTAAATTTTTTGTACCGATTCTTGTCTGGCGGGGCCAGCGAGCCCTGCGGGAAATACGGCGGTGGTGTGTATGTTGCCATCGTTTACTCCTGCTCAAGTCCGATTCGAACTTCTTGATCTTACCAGGATTTCCTTTATCGAGACCTCAACCCGGTCGCTACCGCTTCCGGTTCTGACAAAACCCCGGCCCGGTCGCTACCGCTTCCGGTTCTGACAAGACTCGCACTGCAGGGAACGTTCAAGGCTTACGATTCCGATTAGTATTCGATTTGGAATTCGAGTTCCCCTTATTCGAATTCGCTTTGGCAGCTCCTGACGAAGTGTTTGCTTGCGTCGAATCTCCATTAGCGTTTTTCAGCTCGTCTTCTTTTTGCTGTTTCTTCAACAAGTCTTCCTGGTGTTTCTTCCCGGCCTTGATTCGTTGCACGCCTTCGCGCGCCTCTTCAAGCGCATCCTCAGCTCGATAGTTATCCGGATCAATTTCCAACGACTTGGAAAATGCCGCCGCAGCTTCGTCGTATTGGGCCAACCTGGTCAGCGCGGTTCCCAGATCGTAGAACATATCAGCATCGTCGTCCTTGAGCCGCGTTGCCTGGCGGTATTCTTTTACCGCCTCGTTGTAAAGGTGCAGCCCAGCGTACGCCTGGCCCATGTTGTAGTGACCCTCAGCGTCTTTACTGTTTTCATCAAGATATTTCTTATACTTCTCTATCGCTTTCTTGTACGACGCTTCAGCTTCCTGCTCCTTG
>DASYMB010000160.1:0-4570 GCA_036009285.1 Pyrinomonadaceae bacterium
CTACTTCGTATTGTCTATGCGTTTCCAAAATCTATCTCCTCGTAAACAGTGAATCGTAAATCGTAAATAGTTTCGGAGACTCGGCGACGAGTTGTTCCGTTAAATCGTCAATCGTAAAATGGCGCGTCCACGCGCCGAGACTATTTACGATTTACTATTCACTATTTACTGTTGTACTCCGTCATCGCTTTCAAAACGCCATCCCTGAGGATGGCACGAAGCGCTTCAACGCTTCTTTCCAATATCTTCTCGACTTCCGGTCGCGCCGCGCCAGAAAATGAATCAAGCACAAATCGCTTTGAATCGGAAATCGGATGCTCAGGCTGAATGCCGATTCTCAACCGCGTGAACTCATTTGTTCCGACTGCCGCAATGATCGACTTCAGACCATTGTGGCCGCCCGCTGAACCCCTGGCTCGAATGCGAATCTTTCCAAACGGCAATGCCAAGTCGTCGGATATGACGATCAGGTTCTCGCCGGGTTCCGCTAGCTGATGTTTAGCCAGCAAACAGGCAACCGCTTCGCCGCTGAGATTCATGTAAGTCTGCGGCTTCACCAGTTTGGTAACCCGCTCTTCGATCTCCACGCGAGCGACCAGCGCCTGGCATTCGCGGCGCTTAACGTCAATCCCGGCGCCGCTACTCAACTTGTCAATCAACATGAACCCGAGGTTGTGGCGCGACCACTCATACTCTTTGCCCGGGTTCCCGAGACCAACGATCAAACATTGCCGATTGCCCATTGTTAATTGGACTTGGGTCTTCGGTCTTTTGTCTTAGGACTTTGCCGCGCGGTCGTCCCAGTTCATCTCGAAGACCGCCCAAGACCAAAGACCCAAGACCTTCAGGATTATTCCTTCTTGCCTTTTTCGGCGTCTCCGCCCTCTTCATCTTCCTTCTTGCCCTTACCGATTACTTCCGGCTCAGCAAGTCCTTCAACCTCGGCTGCAGGCGCGGCCACTGGCTCTTCCTTCACGATGCCCACGGTCGCAATCACTGTTTCCGGCGGGTTAAGTATTTCAATGCCTTCGGCAACCTGAATGTCGGATATGTGCAGCACGTCGTGAACGCCGAGATTTGAAACATCGACATTTACCACGTCAGGAATGTCCCGCGGGTCGCAACGTATCTCGATCTCACGAATGATCTGTTCCAACACGCCTTGCTCTTCGCGCACGCCGACGGGCTCGCCCACCAGGTGCAGCGGAACTGTAACTTCGATTTTCTGTCCCTTAACCAGGCGCGTGAGATCGGCGTGTATCAGACGGCCGCGCACTGGATCAATCTGGCGCTCGTGAAACATCACCTCGCTCGTGCCGATGCCTTCGATGTCGAGCGTGAAGATCGTGTTACGGCCAGACTCCGAACGAAGAATCGCTGCAAGGTCGCGAAGCGGCGCTTGCGCAGCCACGCTTCCGCCTTCGCCTCCATAAACGGCAACCGGAACCATGCCCGCGCGACGCGCGCGGCGCGCATCGTTCTTGCCGCGACCTTCTCGCTTCGTTGCGCGCACCGTGATTTCTTTGTGTTCTGCCATGACTGCTCCTCTTAAGACCTCATTACAGGCGTCTTTACAAACGTTCAGCGATCGCTGTCATTTCCAATTCCCAATTTCCGATTTTTTTCGTCCGGCACCCAGGCTCCGGTTAAATCGGCAATTGGCAATCGGCAATGGCTGCTGATCGCTGATGGACTCCTATTCAAGCCATCAGTGTTTGCCCTTCGCTATACGAAGAGCGAGGAAACGCTGGTCTCCTCATGGATCGACTTGATCGCTTTCGCCAGAAGCGGCGCGATACTAAGTACTTTGATTTTTTTCAACTCGCACGCGTGATCGCGTAGCGGAATCGTATTGGTAATCATTATCTGCTCGATCTCGGATTCATCGAGCATCCGCACTGCCTGTCCCGATAGAACCGCGTGCGTAAAGCACGCATGAATTCTTGCGGCCCCGGCACTCTTCAATGCTTTCGCCACTTTGGTCAACGAGCCGCCCGTGTCGCACATGTCGTCAACAATCAAACAACTGCGACCGCGCACATCGCCGACGACGTTCATGACTTCCGCAACGTTTGCCTTTTCGCGCCGCTTGTCACACAGGGCAAGCTCTGCATCCAGACGCTTCGCATAGGCGCGGGCGCGTTCGGCGCCGCCGGTGTCGGGAGCCACCACCGTCAGGTTTGGCAGCGGATGCTCCTGATAGTAACCAATCATCACGGGCGCCGAATAAAGGTGGTCAACTGGGATATCAAAAAAACCCTGAATCTGTGCCGCGTGCAGGTCGATTGTCAACAAGCGATCGGCGCCGGCAACTGTAATCAGGTTCGCTACCAGTCGCGCTGAAATCGGGACGCGTGGCCGATCCTTTTTATCGGAGCGACCATAACCGTAATATGGAATCACCGCCGTGATGCGCTCGGCTGACGACCGACGAAACGCATCGAGCATTACCAACAGCTCCATCACATGTTCGTCAGTCGGTGGGCAAGTCGGCTGAATAATGAATACATCGCCGCCGCGCACGTTCTCGTCGATCTGGAAATTGAATTCCCCATCCGAGAAGCGTTCGGTGATCGCGCGCCCCATGTCGCAACCCAAATGCCGGGCAATCTCTTCCGCCAGTTTCGGATTTGCGTTTCCCGAAAAAACCTTAATGCCGCCAGTTGTGCCCATAAGTGAAACCGACCGCGGACCGACGACAGTCGACGGTGGCAAATTACATCTTCGGTCGCCGGTCGTCAGTCATCGGTCGCTTTTGCGAAGTGGCTGGGGCGGGAGGATTCGAACCTACGAATGCCGGTTCCAAAGACCGGTGCCTTACCACTTGGCTACGCCCCAATATCAGATCCAGAATTGAAAGAGCGTAAGAACGGAAAACTCCACGAACCCAGAGCGCGAAGGTATTCGTTCCGCGACAATGTAACACAAGGAAAGACGCGCCAGCCCGCTTCCAGTTTGATTTCATTAAGGGCACGCTCCTGAGCTTGCGGGTCGGCAAAGATACCAAATACGCTCGAACCGCTTCCAGCCAAAAGCGCACCATGAGCACCAGCCTGAAGTAGGGCTTCTTTCGTTCGTCTAATCTCAGGCTCAATATCAAAGATCACAGACTCGAAATCGTTATTCAAAGAGTCAGGTAGCGGCCACGGTTGTGAATAGCGTAAATCCGCCTCGGTACGCGAACTGGAAAGGATAGTTTTCCTCTGCGATGTTGTCAAGGCAGTGGAGCGAAGCGCCGCATACGCCTCAGGTGTTGAAACCTCTGTGTTTGGCTTGATAACGATAAGGTGCTGAACTTCGTTACCCGGCGGATCTGCCACGGAAGAAACTGTAGCGCCAGTGCCGGTCGCGAGTCCGCAGCCGCCCATCAAAAAGAATGGCACATCTGCGCCCAGTGTCGCCGCAATTTCAAGTAACGCGGATGCACTTGTTTCAACGTTCCACAGATGCGCCAGCGCCACGAGCGACACAGCAGCGTTTGACGAAGCGCCTCCGAGTCCAGCCTTAGTGGGAATTCTCTTCTGCAGTCGAACACGCGCGCCACGTTTTACGTTGTAACGATGTTTCAGCGCATTGGCCGCCTGGATGACCAGGTTCTGATCCCCTGTTGGGATATCGCTTGGGATATCGCTTGGAACATCGGGTTCGTCGCAGGAGAGCGAGACTGCCCCATCTTGAGTTACATCAAAATGGAGATCGTCGTGAAGTGAAATTGTCTGCAGTAGCGTTCTTACTTCGTGATAGCCGTCTGAGCGCCGGCCGAGCACCTGCAGATTCCAGTTGATCTTGGCAAACGAAGGAACGCTGAGCGAGAGCTGATTCACGCTGAGCGAGAGCTGATTCACGTTAGAGCGGCTGACTTCGGCTTGCCTGGCCGCCCTGACGAAGACTCGAGACGGCGGCTAGCGAGTAATGAAAACCTGAGTTAAATAAGTACTGCCATCGGCGGAAACGTAACTACCAATCGCGGCAGCCTGGAACCCGCCATAAAGAATGTTTGCGCGATGCCCCGACGAAGTCATCCACCTTTCAACCGCGAAGCCGCCC
This sequence comes from Pyrinomonadaceae bacterium, assembly GCA_036009285.1. Lineage (GTDB taxonomy): Bacteria > Acidobacteriota > Blastocatellia > Pyrinomonadales > Pyrinomonadaceae > PSRF01. Next base: position 4,048 of record DASYMB010000160.1, read on the forward strand.
GGATCATCGTAGCCTTTATTATACGCGATGTTTTCGCCAATCACGCGGAAGTGAACAATCCCACTGGCGCGGGCGCGCTCTTTCAGTTGCAGACCTTCCGGCGTCTCGTGGGAGAAGTATCCCAGTAGCGCCATCTGCTCCGAGTGAACTCGTGCCATGCGGCAGAGCTCGGCGTCCCAGACCAGCGGCGCGAGTCCATTCTCTACGCGGGCCAGATTCGTTTGCGCAAACGCGCGTCGCTCAACTTCGTTTGCGTTATCGAGCGCAAGCGAATTAGTAGCGGCCGCTTCAGTGGTAACAGGAAAATTCTCTTCTAACTTTACGCGACGAGGCCGGGAGTAGCTCGCGTCAGCCACTGGATCTGAAATCAAACGCGCGACGGGCCGCGGCTGAAGGTTCTGGGCCAATGCGCTTTCGCAAAGGGCGAGTGATGCCAGCAATAGCAGTGTCGAGGCTATCGAGCGGGCGGTGATTTTGGAAATGGAGGCGCGAGTTTCAAGGGTATTCAGTTTTAAGGATTTCA
>DASYMB010000161.1:0-10230 GCA_036009285.1 Pyrinomonadaceae bacterium
TTTCAATTTCGGGCTGCGCCCCAAGTGTTGGGGCGTAGCCCCGAAATCGTTGGAATGTCAGCTTCCGGCGGGGCGGAGCCACCACCGCACATCGGGCGGCACAGCCGCGAACGGGGGGTTTTACACAGTCTCTAAAGCCGCGGTGTTAATGAGATCGCTCCGCAACGAGAAATCCAGCCAACCGGTTGATTAGTGGCAGCAGTCACGCCATATACAATCCGGATATCCGGAGCGGATTAGTGGCTACCGCTTGAGTTCGCCATCTGCTATAAACTTTCGAAAATGAGCAACCAGCAAACAAATCCAGCCGACGTTACCGAGCGCGAGCTAACGGCCGAAATCAAAATCTTCTACGAGGTTCACCGTCCTGCAGTGTCGCCCGCGCCGCTGCTCATCGCCTTGCACGGTTACGGCGCAAACAAACGACAGATGATGCGGGAGGCCATGCAGATGGCGCCGGAGAGCTTTGCCGTCGCTTCGCTACAGGGTTTTCATCAGCACCTGAAGGAACCGAAAGAACCGGGGGGCCCGTTGCGCTTCGGCTTTGGTTGGCTCACAAACTTTCACCCTGAAGACTCGGTTGCGATTCATCATCAAGCGCTGCGGGATATGATCGCGACACTCACCGGCGAAGGCATCGCAGATCCGCAGCGCATTTTCCTGCTCGGTTTCTCGCAAGCGTGCGCGCTTAATTATCGCTTTGCCTTCACGCACCCGGACTCATTGCACGGCGTCGTGGGAATCTGTGGCGGCATCCCGGGAGATTGGGAAACGGGCCGTAGCTATCAGCCGACACAAGCTGCAATTTTTCACCTTACTGGAACGCAAGACGAATACTATCCCCCTTCACGGGTTGCGGATTATGAAGAGCGACTTCGTCTGCGGGCTCAGAATGTTGAATTCAAAAGTTACGAAGCTGCGCATGAAATGGTGCCGGCGATGCGTAAAGATGTAAGGGCATGGTTAATAAAGTATGCAGCTTAGGCGCGCCTCTTCCAGTTCGTTACTCTTGCCGGTCTGCTTGATCCTGCTCTCGGCTGCGGGTTGTCAGCGAGCGGGCCCTGATCCGAAATCCGTCGCTGCAATCGCTGTCACGCCAACGCCATCGTCAGTCGCCAGGCCGTTGGCTGCAAATGCTTCACCACAGCTCAAACAATTGGTTGAAGCCGCAGTCGAGCAAAGCAAGGTTACCACCGGATACGATCCTTCGTGGGCCAGGATAGACTATCCGAACGGCGATGTGCCGCAGGATACCGGCGTTTGTTCTGATGTAGTGGTCCGCGCTTTCCGCAAGGCCGGGATCGATTTACAACAGGAAGTTCATGAAGACATGACGCGCGCGTGGTCGGAGTATCCCAGGCGCTGGGGAGCGAGCCGGACGGATACCAACATCGATCACCGGCGTGTCTTGAACCTCATGACCTACTTCGATCGCCAGGCCAAGTCTCTGCCGCTCACCGACGCTCGTGCTGACTATCTTCCCGGCGATGTGATCGCCTGGCAACTCAGCGATGGCGTGGAGCATATCGGGATAATGACAAACCTCTGGTCCGAACCAGACAAGCATTGCCTCGTGGTGCACAACATCGGCGCCGGCGCGCGAATAGAAGACGTGCTGCTGGCGTGGAAAATCATCGGGCACTATCGGTACTTCTAATTAGAGTGGTGCTCAAACACGGACTCATTGAATGCTTTCGACTGCATTGAAATCCGAGGGTTGGTTTTTATTAGGCTCTCTTGAAAGCTGAAACCCATTCCAGCCTTTCCCCGCTTGCTCAACTCGAATGCGACGTCGAGCAGCGCAGCGCCGTCTTCAAAAAAGAACTCGGTCTCTTCGATCTCGTCCTGACGCAGATTGTTTTCGTAGTCGGAACGATCTGGGTGGGCTGGGCTGCCAAGCTCGGCGATCATCAGATGGTGTTTTGGCTCCTGGCTATCCTTACTTTTTATTTGCCGCTGGCCGCTGTCGTTATCTTTCTCAATCGGCTGATGCCGCTGGAAGGCGGAGTCTATCAATGGGCCAAGCTCGCGTTCAACGACTTCGTTGCTTTCATGCTGGCGTGGAACCTTTGGATCTTCGGCATCCTGGTGATGTCAGGCATCGGGCTGATCATCAAGAAGAATATCGCCTACGCTATCGGACCGCGCGCCGCCTGGATGCACGAGAACAAGTGGCTAACTACGCTGATCTGCACGCTGCTGATGGTGTTGATGATCGCAGCGTCGCGGCGAGGATTAACGCTCGGAAAGTGGGTCCAGAATTTCGGTGGCGCGCTATTGCTCTTGACCTTCGCGACTCTGATTCTGCTGCCGTTCATAACTGCCGGGCGCGGCACACTCGCTAACTACCATCCGTTTTCAACCAGCTTTCCGGAACTGAGTACTTACAACATCAACGTCTTCAGCAAACTCGCGGTTGGCGCGCTTTCAGGTTTTGAGTATATCGCGATTCTCGCCGGTGAATGTCGCGCGCCCGCGCGGAATATCAGTCGCTCAGTTATGATCTCGGCTCCGATCATCGCGCTGATGTTCATCCTCGGCACGGGCTCGGTGCTGGCATTCGTCTCTCCGGATAAAGTCGATCTAATTGGTCCGATTCCGCAAGTGCTCAGCCTCGGGTTCAGTTCGTTCGGCTGGGTGTCGCTGCTTATCTCGTTCACGATTTTTGGGGTAGCGGCCCGCCAGATTGCTCTGATGAGCATTTACTTTGCGGGCAACACTCGACTGCCCATGGTGGCCGGCTGGGACAATCTGCTGCCGGCATGGTTCGCGCGCTTACATAAGCGCCATCGAACGCCGGTGAATTCGATTCTCTTTGTGGGGGTGATAACGCTCGTCTTCAGCCTAGCGAGTTTGGTGGGCGTAAAGGAACAGGAAGCATTTCAGCTACAGGACAACGCCGCCACTACGTTTTATGCTTTGATTTACATCGTGCTGTTTGCAATTCCCCTGGTGGCGATAAAGCGTTTCGGCGTTAAGGCGCCGCTGTGGCTGAAGGTCGCAGCGGTTTCAGGTTTTGTGGTGTCGGTGTTGGGCGGTGTATTTAGTTTGATTCCCATTACGCAGGTAGACCGCCCGGCGATGTTTGCACTAAAGATAATCGTGGTTGTGATCGGGGCGAACGCGATTGGAGTGGCGCTCTACAAGCTTCGCCAGCGGTGACCGTTGCAGTGCCTGAGATTTTGGAGTGCGCTGACCTGTCAGCGCTTTGTCCGGCCGCGACCTGTCGCGGCCACGTCCGCTCGAGTTAATTCAACCATGCGGCGACTAGGCGCCTTGGACCAAAGCGGCGACGGGTCGCCGCACTCCAAAATGCTGGCCTTAAGATCGAACCTGTGATAAATCCTTCGGCACAAATATGATTTGGATCCTAACCCCCTTAAAGAAGGAGCCTTAGATGAATAAAATCAACATGGGACGCGTAATCCTTGGTGGGCTACTTGCCGGACTGATACTAAACGTCGGCGAGTTTTTGCTGAACGAGAAGGTACTCGGAAGTCAGATGAAGGAGTACATGGCCAGGCACAATTTCCCGGACCCCGGCGGGAACTTCATCATAATCGCCGTGGCGCTGACTTTCGTGCTCGGCATTGTGATTGTGCTCGGATATGCGTGCATCAGAACTCGCCTTGGCCCAGGCGTAAAGACCGCGATCATCGCCGGACTCTTTGCGTGGTTTGGCATCTACTTTTACAGTGGGATCATAAACAGCGTGCTGTTTGGAATTCCCATGGGCACAATTGTAATGATCATTATCTGGGGACTGGTTGAGTACTCTTTGGCGGCGATCGCGGGGGCGTGGTTGTACAAGGAAAGCTGAACCCCTGCAAGGGAAACGTGCCGGGACTAAAGTTGGCAGGGATCAAAGTTGGCCAGTTCACTCGCCGTAATTAACTGCTCACAAGTCGTCACTCTTGCCGGGCCGGCTCGTCCGCGAGTTGGCCCGGAGATGCGTGAGCTGTCGATCGTTGCCGGTGGCGCGATGCTCGTAGAGGGCGAGCGAATCGTGAAGGTTGGTTCACGCGCCGGGATTGAAAAACTGATCGAAACCGGCGGCGCTGACTGCGAGGTGATCGATGCCGGTGGCCGCATCGTCATGCCGGGTTTTGTCGACGCGCACACGCATCCGGTGTTTGCGGGTACGCGCGCCAGTGAATTTGAGGAGCGCGCTGAGGGAGCAACCTATCAGGAAATTGCCGCGCGTGGCGGCGGCATTCAATCGACGGTGCGCGCCACCAGAGAAGCAACGGTGGATGAACTGGTCCAAGCGGGCAGGCGTTATGCTGATTGGTTTCTGCGTACGGGAACGACAACTATAGAAGCTAAGTCCGGCTATGGTCTGACGCTGGAAGATGAGCTCAAGATTCTGCGCGCGATCAAAACGCTCGATCGCGAAACGCCGCTGCGCTATGTTCCCACCTTTCTTGGTGCTCACGATGTTCCACCTGAATACAAAGCGCGGCGCGAGCAATATGTTTCGCTGTTAGTTGATGAGATGCTGCCGCGCATTGCGGCAGAAAAGCTGGCGGAGTATTGCGATATCTTTTGCGAAGAGAAAGTTTTTACCGCGGACGAATCAAAGAAAATTCTGTCCGCGGCGCGAGGACATGGACTCGGCCTGCGCATCCATGCAGATCAGCTTTCACTTTCGGACGGTGCGATACTGGCGGCGGAACTTGAAACGGTAACCGCCGATCATCTCGAGCATACGGATGCTGAGGGAATCGCGGCGCTCCGCTCAGCGGGAGTACAGCCGGTGCTTCTGCCGGGCTCGGTTTATGCGCTCGGCTCGAACCGTTATCCCGCGGCGCGCGAGATGATCGATGCCGGCCTGGCTCCAGTGCTCGCCACTGATTTTAATCCCGGCTCTTCCCCAACGCCCGCAATGTCCATGATTCTTTCGCTCGCATCTACCCACATGAAGATGACGCCCGCGGAGTCAATCACCGCCGCAACCATCAATGCCGCTTACACGCTTGCTCGCGGCGATCAGATCGGTTCGCTGGAACCGGGCAAGCTGGCCGACTTCGTGGTTCACGATTGCGAGGACTACCGCGAGCTCGCTTATTTTTTCGGAATCGAGCATCCGTGGAAGGTCTTCGCCGGTGGGCGCGCAGTCTGCGAACTAATAGGGCCGGGGCAGTAGCCCGACCGTTAGGGAAGGCGTGACTATCATCGAGGAAGCAGGACGGCCTTCCTAACGATCGGGCTACTGCCCCGATATTTCTATTGACGCTCTCAATCCTTGTATTTTATTATCCCACTCAACACTGGAAAGGAGGTGATTGCAAATATATGAGTTTTTATCACAGTGAGGTGGCTGCGGCCTGACCTCTGAACCTAAAAAGTAACTAGTTAGGATTTAGGTTTAGTCGTCTCACTGCTTAGTGCCCTTCTTTTCAGGAAGCACCCGAGCGGAGCCTCAGGCCAATCCCAACAGTTCACCGGAAGCCGTTCGCGCGCAAGCGTGGGCGGCTTCTCTATTTGGAGTGCTGACCTGTCAGCGCTTTGGCCAATCGCGACCTGGCGCGGCCATGGTTCACTGGAATCGATTTGACGATTGCGGCGGCAAGCCGCCGCTGGCCAAAGCGCCGACAGGTCGTCGCACTCCAAAAGAGTCAACAGCTTGCATTACAAGTGGCGTGGTGAGAGATTACAATTTATACCTGTTCAGCCAGGAGAGTCTCTCGTTGTCACCCGCTGATTCCCCCGTGTTCTACGATCCCGCCGGCCGCCGCTGGCGGCGAGTGCGCCGCACCTGGCTGGCGCTGGCTATTGTTATTACCAGTCTCGCCGCGGTCTTCATCGCCAGCGTTTTAGTCAATCCCGCGCTTCCCAGTTTCAACGTCCACGCGGTCGCGAGTTTGCCGCACACGGCCGACATCAAGCCGAAAGCTTTAAATGTGCCGCCGAACCCGAGTCAACAAAAAGCGAAGAAGGCCCGGGCCGAGTTGCAGCATGCGCTCGCTACAGCGAAGCGCCTGGTGGCAGGCAAACGAGCGTCCGAGACGACTCCGGTTCCGGCACCTGCGATTCCTCCGCCCGCGGCGCCGACTGCGCGGCCGTTATCGATCGGGTTCTACATCAACTGGGACGAATCCAGTTTGGCTTCGCTTGAAAGAAATCTCGATCACCTTGATTGGGTGATCGCTGAATGGGCCCATCTCCAGGATGCGGGCCGCGGCGAAAATTCCCTGGTGAAGGATGTCGATGTGCCGGCCCTGAATTTCATCAGGCAAACACGGCCCCAGGTTCAGGTAATCCCGATGGTCCAAAATCTCCTCAACGAGAAGTGGAACCCGGAGCTTCTCGCACGGACCATCGCCGATGAGCCGGGCCGGCAGCATTTGATTGCTGAACTCACAACCTTTGTAGAGGAAAACAAGTTTGCCGGCCTCTGTGTTGACTTCGAAGAACCACCGCCGTCGTCACAGGCAAACTTGCTCGTGTTCATTCGCGAGCTGCATGACGTGTTCGCACCCAAGGGTTTGAAAGTTTTGCAAGCAGTTCCTTTTGACGATCCTGATTGGAACTACAAAAGCTACGGCGCGGCCGTGGACTATCAGATCCTAATGGCTTACGACGAGCATTGGGCCTCCGGCCCGCAGGGACCGGGGCCAGTTGCCGCGCAGGATTGGTTTGAGAGCAATCTAATTAAGCGCATGCACGATCTCGATCCGGCGAAAACGATCATCGCGTTAGGAAACTACGGCTACGATTGGACCGAAGGAACAAAGGAAGCCCAGGAGGTGACCTACCAGGAGGCGGTCATCTCGGCGCGCGACTCAGAGGCAAAAATTGTTTTCGACTCTGCTTCGAGCACGCCTAAGTTTGAATATGACGATGAAGACGAATCGCACCACAGTGTCTGGTTTCTCGATGCCGTAACCGCTTTCAACGAGATGCGCGCCGCCAGCGGCTACAAGCCCGCGGGATTTGCGGTCTGGCGTTTGGGCTCTGAAGATCCTTCGGTGTGGTCGCTGTTAGGCACGGCGCCCGCAAGCTCCGATGTGTTGCACCGGATCCTCTATGGTTACCAGGTTGATTTCGAGGGCACCGGCGAAATATTGAAAGTTGTTTCACGCCCGCAGGACGGGTGGCGCAATCTGGAGGTCGATAACGCGACCGGCTACATCACCAATGAAGAGATTGTCAGGCCGCCTTTGTCATACGTTATCCAGCGGGGCGGTTATCATCCCGGACTTATCGCGCTCACTTTTGACGATGGTCCGGATCCGCAGTGGACGCCGGCCATCCTCGATATTTTGAAACAGGAAAACGTGCCGGCTACATTTTTTGTTATCGGGAAAAATGGCGAAGCTTATCCCGACCTGCTGCGGCGCCTGGTCAACGAAGGTCATGAGATTGGCAATCATACATTCACTCACCCGAACCTTGGTGAAATCCCCGGCTCGTTAACAGACCTCGAACTCAATGCAACGCAGCGACTGATCGAGTCGGAAACGGGCCGGTCCACGGTGCTGTTTCGACCGCCCTATTTCGGCGATGCCGAAGCGGACAAGCCCGAGGAAGTGGAACCGGCCTTTCGCGCTCAACAGCTCGGATATTTGATGGTTGGCCTGCGCATCGATCCCGACGATTGGGAACTTCCCGTAACCGCCGACCAGATTGTCGATCGCACGATTCAGCGCGCGATGGACCAAAACTCTGACACTCGCGGACAGGTTGTATTGCTGCACGACTCCGGCGGCGATCGCACCGCCACCGTTGCGGCGTTGCCCAAATTGATTCATGAATTGCGCGCGCGCGGGTTTCGGTTTGTGCCGGTCTCGGAACTGGCGGGCTTCTCGAGAGATCAAGTGATGCCGCTGATTCCGCCCGGCGAGCGCGCGTTGACCAGGTCCAACGCAGTCGCTTTTCTCTTTGTTTCCACCGTCGGCTGGATCCTGCAGTGGATATTTGTAATTGGTATCGTGCTCGGTCTCGGCCGGCTGATCTTCATCGGCACGCTGGCACTGGCGCAGTGGTTTCGTTCGCGGCAACGCGAGCGCACGCACGCGGGTAAGGGGTATGCGCCGTTTGTTTCAATCATCGTGCCGGCCTACAACGAAGCCCTCGTAATCAAAAACACGATCAGCAGCCTGTTGGCCTCGCATTATGAAAACTACGAAATCATCGTGGTCGATGACGGCTCGGTGGATAAGACAAGCGCGATCGTCCGCGAGAATTTTTCCAGCAACGAACGCGTGCGGCTGTTTGCGGCGGCGGCGGGAGGTAAAGCGGCTGCGCTTAACTTCGGACTGAGATACGCGAAAGGTGAAATAGTTATCGCGCTTGACGCCGATACTTTGTTTGCGCCGCAAACTGTCGGCGCCATGGCCCATCGTTTTTCTGATCCCAGGATGGGCGCTGTCGCCGGCAACGCCAAGGTCGGGAATCGGATAAACATTGTGACCCGCTGGCAAGCGCTCGAGTACATCACTTCACAAAATATGGATCGTCGCGCCTTCGCGAGTCTTAACTGCATCACGGTGGTGCCGGGAGCGGTGGGCGCCTGGCGACGCGAACTGATCGAGCAAGCCGGCGGCTTTCAATCCGATACCCTCGCCGAAGATCAGGACCTCACGCTCAGCATCCGGCGCATGGGCCACAACATCGGTTACGAAGAAGACGCGATTGCGTGGACTGAAGCTCCCGATCGCCTGCGCACACTCGCCACCCAGCGATTCCGTTGGGCCTTCGGAACGTTGCAGTGCATGCGCAAACATCTCGACGCTTTATTTCGTCCGCGTTACGGCGCGCTCGGATTTGTTGCCTTGCCCAATGTGTGGATATTCCAGATTCTGTTTCCCTTGATTTCGCCGGTAATGGATCTGATGCTCCTTTACACGTTGCTCGTAGCGGGACTGGACTGGTTGCAACAGCCGAAGGGATATTCGTCGACCGCCTTGCGCCAGGTGCTTTTCTATTACGCACTCTTCCTGGCGATTGACTGGCTAGCCGCCTGCTTCGCTTTCATACTGGAGAAACGGGAACACTGGCGTTTGCTCTGGTGGCTTTTCCTGCAGCGCTTCTGTTACCGGCAGGTGATGTACTACGTCATGATCAAATCAGTGGCCGTCGCTGCTCGTGGGAGGACTGTCGGCTGGGGTAAGCTGGATCGAAAAGCGACAGTGGAACTGCAGCCGTGATCCAAGCAGAAGCCCGACCGTAAGGGAAGGCTCATCCAGTTGCCCCCAATTCATTAGCGGTCACTAATCGAGCCCTTCCTAACGGTCGGGCTTCTGCTTGGAGGAATCAGTGATGGGGAAAAAACGGAGCCAGCGGAAGAGCAAGCGCAATGGCAAGCCCAATGGGATTCTTGTATACGTGCTGCTGCTCGTGGCGGCATTTTCTTTTCGCGCGAGCGTCGCGCGGCTCTACCCCAACGATACCCCGGATGACGGCAAGTTATATGCGCAGATGGCGCGCAACGTGCTCGAGCAGCATTCGTATTCGCATGAGACTGAACCGCCTTTTGTGCCATCGCTGATCCGCCTGCCGGGTTATCCGCTTTTTCTTGCCGGCGTCTATTCACTGTTCGGCCACAACGATAACGGTGCGGTTCGCATCGTCCAGGCGCTTATCGATACTGCGACCTGCGGGCTAATCGCCCTCGTTGCGTTCCTGTGGGAACCCGATGAAAAGCGCAAGCGTCGCACCTCCATCGCGGCGCTCGCACTCGCCGCGCTTTGTCCTTTTACCACGATCTACGTCGCCACAATTCTAACTGAAACACTCACGATGTTCTTCGCAGTAGCGATGTGTTTGACAGCCACGCTCGCTTTGAAAGCGACCAAACAGCGGAACACTCTGTGGCTTTGGTTGGCCACCGGATTACTTGCCGGAGTCGCTGTTTTGTTTCGCCCGGACAGCGGACTCTTCGCGTTAGCGATCGGTATCACCCTCGTGGTCTCTACGCTCGGCCGCTCGAGTGAAATGAAGCTGAGCAGGAAAGGCGAAGAGCTTTTGTACCGGACCGCCCGCGCTTCTTATCTCGGCGCGGTGTTCTCGTTGGCGTTCTGTCTGGTGCTCGTGCCGTGGGCCATTCGCAACTATCGTGTGTTTCATCTCTTTCAGCCGCTCGCTCCAGCCCACGCCGAGATGCCGGGCGAGTTTGTGCCGCGCGGATATTTTTCCTGGCTGCGCACGTGGATCGACGACGGGAGATACATTGGGCCAGTGCTTTGGTCCCTCGATGCGTCGCCAATAAAGGTCGGTGATCTTCCC
>DASYMB010000162.1:0-7884 GCA_036009285.1 Pyrinomonadaceae bacterium
GTTCTTGCGCCCGACGTTGTCATAAGGCGAGTACTGTTTCATGTAATCGTACGCCGCCTTCTCATTCGGATTGCCCCACTCGATGTATTCGCTCGTCGTCAGCGGCAACGAAGCATCGAGCATCGTATTGAGCACATCAACGAAAGGCACTTGGGCCACGACTGCCTTGAAAAGATCCGGACGCATATTTGTGACTGCGCCCATCAGCAATCCGCCGGCGCTGCCGCCCTGAATAACCAGCCTGTCGCTCGAAGTATATTTGTTCTTCACCAGATACTCGGCGCTGTTGATGAAGTCGGTGAACGTATTCATCTTCTTCATCATGCGGCCGGCCTCGCGCCACTCTTCGCCCAACTCGCCGCCGCCGCGAATGTGCGCGATTACATAAACCACGCCGCGATCGAGCAGGCTCAGTCTGTTTGAACTGAAGGTCGGGGCGATGGACACGCCATACGATCCATAGCCGTAGAGTAGCAGCGGCGCCGAACCGTCAAGCTTCGTACCTTTGCGATAGACCACGGACAGCGGAATCTTTGTTCCGTCAGTGGCGACGGCAAAGACGCGCTCAGACTTGTAATTGTTTTTGTCGAAACCGCCGGGCACTTCCGTTTCTTTCAACAGTGTCGCCTTGCGCGTATTCATGTCGTAGTCAAACACGGAGCTCGGCGTAACCAGCGACTGATAGTTGTAACGAACTACGGGACTCGCAAACTCCCGGTTTTGAGCAATCGAGGCTGAATAAACCGGCTCGGGAAATTCGACGCGGTGCGTCTTGTTTGTTTGAAAGTCGAGAATCTCAATCTTTTGCAAGCCCTTTTCCCATTCGGACAAGACGAGATGATTAGCGAAGAGATCGAGGTCCTCAACCTTCACTTCCGGCCGGTGGGCCACAAGCTCCTTCCAGTTAGCCTGAGTGGGATTTGAAACGGGGGCAGTCACTACGCGAAAGTTTTTGGCGCCTTTGTTGGTTCGAATGTAGAAAAGGTCGCCGCGGTGATCGACGTTATATTCATGATCCGCTTCGCGTGGGCTGATGATTTTCAATTCAGATGTGGGCGAATCGGCGGGGAGATAACGCCACTCGGTTGACGTTTTACTTTCCGAGCCCAGCAGAATCACCGCCTTATCGCGTGAACGTTGGCCGCCTATATCAAAGAGCTCGTCCTTCTCTTCAAAGATCAAGTCGGTCTTATCACTTCCCAAAACGTGACGAAAGAACTTGTCGGAACGTTTGGTCACCGCGTCTTCAGTTGTAAAGAAGATGGTCTTGTTGTCGGTGGCCCAGGCAACGTTGCCGGCGCGCTCGAAAGCTTCCGGCAAGAGCTGTCCGGTTCGCAGGTCCTTTATCTGGAGTTTGTATTGGCGATAACCCGTGGTGTCGGTTGAATAGGCAAGCAGATTGCCGTCGTCGCTGGGAACAAAGGCGCCGACACTGAAGAACTTCAAGCCCTGGGCCAGCGCATTCTGATCCAGCACCACTTCTTCCTTAGCATCGAGGCTGCTCTGCTTCCGGCAGTTAATCGGATACTGTTTGCCCTGCTCGGTGCGCGTGTAATAAAAATAACCTCCCCAGCGGTAAGGCACGCTCACATCGGTTTCCTTGATGTGGCCCACCATCTCCTTGTAAAGCTTATCCTGCAAAGCGGCGGTCGGTTTCATCATCGCCTCGGCATACGAATTCTCGGCTTCCAGATGCGAGATGACATCAGGGTTGGTTTTCTCTCGCAGCCAGAAGTAGTCGTCAGTCATCGTGTCGCTGTGAATCTTTGTGGTCTTGGTTTTCTTATCAGTCATAGGTGGTCGCAAAGTATTCGTATCGGAATTGGATTGTGCAAAGCCGCTGGCGTTAAGCGCCACAACGATAGAGAGAACTATCAACAGGCGCGCCCCTGGCGTTTTTCTTTTCATAGTTAAACCTTCGCTTCGGAAATTTTATGCGGATGCATCGTGGGGAGTGAATTGGATTCGTTGTTTGCTAACGGCGCCCGGCCGCTAATCGTGAACTGTTCAACCACGCGGCGGATCGCCCCAGCCCGATCCTTTGTACTTACCGTTTTCGACAATGCAGGGTACCGTCGGATCACCGCCTGAAAAAGAAAGCATTTCAACTCGACGCGCGCGATCCGTTTGCGCATCGTAGTCAGTAAATCGAATGCCCTGGGCGTTGTAATAGTCGCGCGCCTGCTGGCAATAAGGACAACCCGGCTTGGTATAGATAACTAGCGACACTGGTTCTGACCTCCGCGTGCCGCTATTTTAGCAATGTATCCGCGCAGATGTGAAACGAGCGTGAAAGGTGGTGGTTGTAAGTTTGGAATTAGCCGACTCGATTGCGTTACAGAACCGCGCGCGGTAGCGCCGGATGCTGGAGTCAACTTCCGTGTTCTCAGCGTCACCAGAGTTGGCTCAACTATCCGGCGCTACCGCGCTCGGTTCTGTAAGAGCGCAAGCTTCGAAAAACATCGCGGTGTCATTTTGGAAAACTAAACGCTATACTTCGGCCATGAGCGAGCAGACTTGCGAGCCGGTGCAGCCGCCCATAGTTGCAAACGATTTACTCGACCCTTACGAGAGACTTGTCGGTATCGTGGTGTTGGGCAAACGGGTGGAGGTGCCGGAGAAAAATCGCCTGCTCCGCTGTTTTCAGTTCCTGTCGCTACGCACAATTTCCTACGGCGATTTTTGTTGGAATGGAGACTGCACGAATTGCCAGATTTGGTATCACAGCGGCGAGGAAACGAACGCGAGCGATAAGCCCGCCCTCGCCTGCCGCATGGAAGTGATCGAGGGCATGACAATCACTTCCATGAGCCCTTGCATCAAGCTTGACGGGATAACGAAGTAAGACAGACATTCCTGTCTGTCTGGTGTCAACCGCGGATTAGCGCGGATACGCGAAGGTCAGTACCACCTGCGATAGCGGGTGGGCCCACCGACATTACCCGCCCGCTACCGCAGGCGGTTCTGACAGAGCTGATCCGCGTCTGTTCGCAAAAATCCGCGGGCTAAAATCCAATCAATCTCTCCGAGCTCGCCTTCGGTCTTGATGAAAGTCGCGCGCGTCGCCTCTCCGATCGCGACGATCAACTCGGAAGTCTCTACGGTCGCCCCGAATTTCATGCGTGTCTGCGCGGACCTCCCGGCGATCGGCGCGCAACTCCTGCCGCGATGCGCCTTCGCGCTTGTCCTCACGATATTCACGCACATCGCTGTGACGTGCCCTGACATCTCCACGAAGGTCACGACGATCCGATCGGATGTCTCTGGTGTCGGCTCGAATCTCTTTCCGATCCGCTCGCAGCTCGCGGCATTCCGCCGACTCAAACCGGCAACGGTTTGATTCCTGGGCCAACGCAATAGCCGAAAGACCGGCAAGCGAAATAGTAATTACAAACAGACTGCGTAAAAGTGTGCTCCTCATTTTTCCTCCTCCAGTTGACTAAATTTCCGGCGCTTACCAAACGCCAATTTATTGAGCTCACCGAAAGCACGGAGGAGAGACACACTACCACCTGCGAAACGCCGGCAGCGCTTTGGTTGGAATCGTTTCTGGTTGCTTCGGGAAACTCCCTTGCTGATGCTTAGACGCGCAAGCAGATCCAATGGACGGACTTTTCTGAGGGTTCAGAGTACAACCTGACTTTGCCCGAAAAATGTTCGGCCGGTTCTTGCCAAGCAGAAGCCCGACCGTTAGGAAGGGCTCAAGATCGAAATTCTGGCAGAAACCAGAACCCTTGCTAACGCGCGGGCTTCTGCTTGGGACAGCGTACTCAACCCATTGACACTTTTCGGGCAAGGCCGCTTGCACTCTAAACATCAATACTTGGGCACGCTGGGGTCGACATCATTGGACCAGGCGGTAATGCCACCGGCCAGATTCAATAGGTTGCCGGTAAAACCCGAACGCTGCAACGCCTCAATCGCTCGCGCACTCCTTCCGCCCATCTTGCAATGTACGACGGTCTCGCGCGCGGGATCGATCTCCGACATTCGATTCAAAACCTGGGCCAGCGGAATGTGAATTGAATTCGGCAGCTTTGCGATCGCGACTTCGTTAGCCTCTCGCACGTCAACGATCTGAATGTCGTCGCCATTGTCGAGACGCCGCTTGAGTTCAGTCGCACTAATTTCGGGCGTCGGCTGACTGGTTGCTTGATCCATGAATCCTCCGTGAATAAATAATTTCTCTCAGTTGATAGTTGCGTATTCTATCCGCGCGCGTCGATCAACGACAACCGAACTCGTCTACAGGCGGCAATCCTGGAGTTGATTGACGGATACAATCCTAAGTGAACCTACCGACTATCAGGCGGCCAGGCTGCAAACAGTTTCACCGATCGGGTTTCTTGAATGAGGATACTGGGCTACACTTTCGCTGCATCTAATCCGAATTCCTGAGGCGACAGAAGATTATGCACTTTGAGTTTTATCATTCCGGTCTCGACGCAGTTCCCAAACTATCCGTCGACGGTACGGTAGGAAACAGCGTTCACTTCTCGCATTGGGAAGGAAATGAAACGCCGTCGCAGCTTAAGGCGGACACGTCCACCGAGATTGCCTTGAATCTCGTCGCCTCTCCGGACCGGGATAAGTTAACCCGCGGTATTGAACTGGTAACCAACAATCATTTCGATACCGACGGCGTGCTTTCTGTTTGGACCGTTCTTACTGGCGAGCGCGCACTCCAGTTACGCGAGCAACTCATTCCCGCGGCGGAGGCGGGCGATTTTTCCGAGTCCACAAATGAGACGGCGGTGCGCGCGAGCATCGCGATTCAAGGTTCCGATCAACCAACGCCGGGAGAAGAATCCGGGTCACCATTGGCTTGCCAGTTAGCGGGTGAAAATGTCGACGACGCCAGGGCCTACGAACTGGTGCTGCCCGAAGTGGAACGGCTGCTGACGAAGACAGATGAGTATGAATCCCTCTGGCGGAGCGCCTGGGAAAAAATCGCGAAGGCTATGGAGAGTTTCGAGCGGGGCACCTCCAGCGTCACTGAGTTTGTTGACGCTCGTCTTTCATTAGTTTCCCTCGCGCCCGATGTGTTTAGTCCAAGTGGTTTCAATCCGACGCGCCACGCCGCGCCGTACACTGCTATCTCGCGCTACGCCAAAGGTGAGCTCTTTTTAATAACCACTCCAGTGAAGAACGGCTGGGTTTATCGAATTGATTATCCTTACTATTCCTGGGCCGAGACAATCGTCCGTCCGCGGATACCACGCCGAGACTTTTCCGGGCTGCTGTTTGAGCTCAACCAGATCGATCCTGAAGACGAAGGCGTTTGGAAAAAGGATAATAATGAAATGACTTCGGCGATTAAGTTTCTCGGCAGCGATGGGACGCTTGCGGCATCGATGCTGACGCCTGACGAAGTCGCAAAAACTATCCGCGCGCATTCATTGACGGTACAGCCGGCTGTCGCGGGTAGCTGAATCAATCAACTTACTGCAAATCTTAAATAATCTTTAATGCCGGACGGCTTTGCACAAAGATTATACCCCAGCCCCGCAGCGGACCGGGAAATAAGCACTTCTCGTGCAATGCCATGCATGACGTCGTAATCATTGGCGCCGGGCCAGCGGGTCTATCAGCAGCGCTTTGGTGTGATGAGCTCGGCCTGGACACCCTCGTGCTCGAACAAAACGAGCGGACCGGTGGACAACTACATTCCATATACGGACCGATAAACGACTATCCCGGCCTGCGCGCAAATAACGGACGCGAGTTTGTCGAACGGTTTGCAGAGCGGACCACCGAAGCCGAATTCGATCTGTGGACCAACGTTGACATCGAAAGCGTTGACTTGAATGCAAAACGGATTCGCCTGGCATCGGGCGAGGAGCTACAGTGCATTTCGATTATCGTTGCCACTGGAGTAAGACGTCGACAGCTCGGCATTCCCGGAGAGAAAGAATTTGTCGGGCACGGCATCATTGAGTCGGCGACCCGGGATCGCGACGCATTTGCCGGTCGGGATGTTTGCGTTATCGGCGGCGGCGATGCGGCTGCTGAAAACGCGTTGCTGCTGGCTGATGTTTGTCCAACCGTAACCCTGGTGCATCGCCGCAAGAAGCTAAAAGCGCGGCAAAGTTTTGTTGAGCGGTTGCAGGGTCAGCATTGCATAACCGTTTTTCCAGAGTCCACTGTGACGAGGATCCTGGGCCAGGACAAAGTGGAGGCAGTTGAGATACTTCGAAAAGATGCGCTGCAGCCTTTTCAAATGGCGGTGCGCGGCGTGGTGATTCGCATCGGCGTTGAACCAAACACTGAACTCATCCGCGGGCAGTTGCAAGTGGACAATGAAGGCTACATCGCGGTAAACAGTCAACATGAAACTAATGTGGCGAATGTGTTTGCCATCGGCGATGTCTCAAATCCACTTGCGCCTACCATCAGCGGCGCCGCCGGCGCCGGCGCAACCGCAGCCAAGGTGATCGCCTCCCGATTGATCGGGGTCTAGTTCGACTCATCTCTGTGCCTCCTCTGTGCTCTTTGTGTTTCTGTGGTGAGAAATCGCCAAATAAAAGAATTCACCACAGAGACACAGAGGACACTGAGGAGGCACAGAGAAATTGGAAAATTACGCGCGCTGAGTAGATTGCTGATAGATAATTGGATTGAAGCCTTTTGGAAGTAAACGAAAATATTACGCCCTATAGCGATGCGCACATTGCGGCTTATCCGGTGGAATACATCGCCGGGATTGATCTCTACAACGCGGGCGAGTTTCACGCGGCGCATGACGTCTGGGAAGAACGTTGGATGGGCGAGGTCGGTGCGCAGGAAAAGCTTTTTCTGCAGGCGATGATCCAATCGGCAGTAGCATTTCATCATCTGGAGATTGGCCGGCCCGGTGCCGCGCGCCAAATGTATACCAGGGCAAAAGAAAAATTTGCGCGGCTGGGGACGAATGTTTTCATGTCTCTTGACCTTGAAGAGTATCAGGCGCAACTCGACACCGCGCTCTCGTGGTTATTGACCGTGCCTGATCCACGCGAGTTAACTCCACCGGACATTCGCGTTCCGCGCATCGCGCTGCGGCCCGAAATAACTGATTACGATTAGGAGCGTGCATTGGATCTCCTTCACAAGTTAAGAATGTTGCTGTTGGCTGCGTGGCTCGGCACGGCGATATACTTCAGCGCCGTCGTCGCTCCCAGCGCCTTTGGAGTCCTGCGATCGTTTGGTCTTCCCAACTCCGGCGAGATTGCGGGCACGATAGTTACCCGGACGCTTTCAGTCGTTAACACTGGGGGCTTCCTCTTGAGTTTGTTACTACTGATCACGGCCTTTCCGCTCAAAAAAGTTTTCCGGCGCTGGTCCTTCATGCTCCAGCTTCTGCTGCTTACTGTTGTCGCAGCGGCAACCGCGACCGGTGAATGGGTAATCGCTGCCAGGATGCGCAGCCTGCGCGTGGCAATGCGTGGTCAGATCGATCAGGTCATGCTGAGCGATCCAAACCGTATCGCTTTTGCTGTGTTGCACGGTTACTCTGTCGCCGCGTTGGGGATTGCGATGACTGCGGCGTTGCTTGTCATCCTGCTTATGGTTTTATCGCGCGAAACGCAGTCGCAGTCACCTGCAAAATGAAACTCCTCGCTATAAACCTTCAGGCCAAACTTCGCGCCACATTTCGCATCCCGGCTGCATTACTCGTATCACTCCTGCTGGCGCCGCTCGCTCAGCAGGCATTCGCGCAACAACCTGGTGCGACTGAAACCACCGCCGTCCCCGCTTTAGTTCAATCAGATCTCAGCAAGCGACAGGAAGCGTTTCAGATTGTCTGGCAGACCGTGAATGATCTTTTCTACGATCCGAAATTTGGAGGCGTTGATTGGGCCGGTGTGCGTGAACGCTACGAACCGCTGGTTACAAAGGTCAGTG
>DASYMB010000163.1:0-5547 GCA_036009285.1 Pyrinomonadaceae bacterium
GGCTGGCTTGCGTGCCACTGATAACGACGTCGTGATCGGCGCCCGCGAAAGTGACGCCGGTTAACTGCGTCTCAGCTCCGGTGCCGGAGGATCTCAAAAAGAATTGTCGTGCTCTTCGTTCACGCTTCTCGACGGCGGCAGTAGCGCGAGCGATCACCTTGCTGTCTTTGGCGATAGACAGTTCTCCACTCTTGTCATCAAACTTCAACTCATATACGCCCTTGTTCACGAGCGTGCCGTTAACCTTAATGTCGGTCGGAAAAGTTACCGTCTTTTTGTTGGTCCTGGTAAAGACCGAGACACTTGCTAGTGAGGTGATTAGAAGGGCCATAGCGATGCGACTAAAAAAGGATTTCATTTCGGGACTCCTTGTCATTTGTCATCTACTCCTGGGGGAGCATTCTTTACAACGACAAGGTACGGGTTAAGTTCCAAAAACAAACAAGAAGGAGTTTCAAGTTTCAAGTTCCAAAACTTCGAATGCTGATCCGAATTTCTGGCAGACTGATCCGAACTTGGAACTTGAAACTTGAAACGTGAAACTTATTCGAGCCAGTCGCGGGTCATGTCACACCATAATGCGAGGCCGCGCCATTCTTTGAAGCGGGAGTAGTAGCGCGCGATCTTCTTATCTGTGGTCTTGCGTCCATTATTTCGGAGAGTGAAAAATTTTGCGCGGGTCCATGAGTCGAGCGCGAGGCCATCGTAGCGGCCAAGAAGTTTGAGCACGTTCTCGGCCGCGTAAGGCCCGACCCCCTTCACGCTTCGCATCTCTTTCATTAGATCGATCGTGGAGAGTGGACTCTTAAACCACGCTTCAACGTCGAGTGCGCCCGAGGCTGTACGGTCGGCCAGCTCTTTCAAATATTCGGAACGATAGCCGGCGCGCACCTCGTTTACATAAAACTTCACCGGCATCAGGGCCATGGCTTCCGGTGTGGGAAAGGTGCGATGTCCATCGCTCGATTCGCGCCCCAGGTTCTCGACCAGCCCCTTGACCATTTTCTGCGTCAGCGCCCAGGAGCAGTTGGTGGTGCAAATCATTTTTACCAGGTCTTCAAAAACTGTAGGTGAACGCAGCAGGCGTCCGGCTCCTTGAGCTGGAATCCAATTGAAATCGCTGTCATTAGCCAGCAGGCGATAAAATTCCTCGATGTTGTCGTCAAGCCTGAGCATGTGGCGCACATCGTTGACAACTTTGTTGGCGGCAGCCTGGCTCAGTCGACGAGAAGTGTTTATTCGTAGCGCTCGCTTCCTCGCGCTAATCGTTATGGTCACCGGCTTGGCATCTTTTAAGTCTAAAGTGCGGGTTAACAACCAATTGTCCCGGTCGATCTGAAACGGCGGCAGCTCGCACCAACCGTGACTGATCACAGTTCGCTTAAAACTGAATTCGCGTGGAGTAGCAATTGAGATTTCCATTGTACGGGTTTGCTGTGTAGTCGGTAGAAGAACTGAAACTGAATAAAGCAAATCAAGATTAGGTTGATTGGGATCTATTCGCAATGTACGACAGACACTCCTGTCTGTCCTTCCGAGGAGAGGTGCCGGGACGCGTCAGCAGAAGAAACAGATTTTCCATATATCATTTGACATAATTTCTCATTTGTCATTTTGATTTATTGCGCGGGCTGAACTCAAGTCGGACGCGGTGTGGAAACAACAAATCTGGACAGGCAGGAATGCCTGTCCTACCAGGCTTGTATGTTTCGACTGCGGTCAAGCTGATTCTTGACAGCCCCCAGTTTGCAAGCCTAGACTGATTTCACTTGAAAAGAGAATAAGGAAGGCTGTACTCGCCGCCTCCTGATACTTGGGGGATAGGCGAGAGAAGAGTCCAAATACTGAGGCTCTCTACAGTATCGGGGTGAACCTTCGCACCGCTTCCGACGATGATTTGAATCCGGAGCTTTCCGGATTTCTTGCCCCACCGGGCCATACAATTAACCTCGTGGGGCATTGTCGTGTTTACGGTAACGCAAACTGTTAGTTTGCGGCGGCCAGGAAACTCGCAGGTTACGTGCTCACGCGCCGGTCGCAAACTAACAGTTTGCTTTACACTACTTACCGCACATAAATCGGATTCGAAATAATCCAGGGTTGGTCGCCGGCCGGCTTTGGAAGCTGCGGCAGGTAAACTTCCACCCGATAACTTCCCTTCTCTTTGGCAACAAAATCCATCCGAGTCACTCCCGTAGCTTCCTGTATCTGCGCCCCGTCCCTCAGCAACATCACGCGCGCCGGAACCGGGACGCTGATGCTCAAGCTCACCTGGTCCCCAAGCTTGATCTCGTCTCCCATTATTTTGTTTTCGTCTGCGTCGTGGGCCATGAAACGAAATCCGCTGGTGTCGCCAAAGAGATCGAAGCCTATAAAACAGTGGCCCGCGGAAATAGCGTTCAGCAGTCGTCCTTCATCAAACGAGGGGAAGCCCAGTTGCCCATTTAACCGCGACCGGTCGTCAAGCAAAACATGCAGGCGCACTAACCGGAAACTCCGTTCGTAGGGATCGAGTTTAAGTCCCAGCAAGGTTTTACCGGTCGAGTCGTTTAAGCTGATCCCAACGTTCGCATGCGCATCGTTTCCCGCGGTGGCGACGAACTTTTGATCTTTCTGGTTAACCAGTCCGTCCCATTTTTTCAAACTCTCAGCGGGTCGGCGGTAGAAGTTGGCAAACAACAGATCGGGATAACTGCGGTAGGACCAGAGACCGTCGAAGAACATCACCAGCGGATTAATTTCGCGCGCGTTCGTATAAACGTTGTAGACCTCGATGCCGTTGTAACCCCTCTCCCCCTGCTCCGTCCCCCAACTCTTGAACTCCTGCGGGTAGGCAACCAGGGCCAGGCCAGCGCTGCGGCGCGCCAGGACCTCCTGCGTGGACCGCCGATCATCCGAACCAGCCAATGCATCGCCCGGTAGCAGCAGCAAGCGATCTCCATTCGCGGTCCTGACTTCGTTGCCATTGATAAATAGCACGCCATCGTGTTCACCCTTGAGTGTCATCTCAGCAGTGTTGAAGTTGTTCGAAGGGTGCTCAGTCATTACCACAAAATCGAGCTGATTGGATCGAGCTGCTGAGATAAGGTCTTCGAAGTTGCCGGTACTATGGCCGCCCAGAAACGAATGGACGTGGACCACGCCTTTGAATTCTGCGAGACCATCGTTGGCTTGCGTAACGCTGCGCCCGGAGTTTAACTCTTGGATCGCTGCGTGAAGACGACCGAGCTTGTAACGGCGATAGGCGAAAGGAATCTGCGACAGCAGCAAGAGGACCAGCAGGACAAGTAGGAGTTTCTTCCGCAGGGTCATAACAAGGAATCAACTCTCGAAATCCACCGAGGCCACCTGTTCGCCGATAGCTTTGCCAAACGCGGCGACTTTAATGTGCTCCGGATGAATCGTGTAGGCATCGAGCGCGGCGCGATCGCGGAAGGTGGCCACGAGGCCGGTGTCGAAAGAGCGCGGCAGTTTCACCACGTCAAAACCCACCACCAAACTCTCAACCTCTTTGATTGATGAGGCGAGGCTGCGCAGCAGGCGCACGTGTTCTTCACGAACCTCCTGTTCGACGTCGGACTTGTATTTCCAAATGACAACGTGTGTAAGCATTCGAGTAGTTTATAGGATAAGCTTTAGCTTGCAGCGTTTTGGAAAACGGGCCGCGGATTAACGCGAAGACACGCTGATCAGAGCAAACTAAGAGACGAACTGCAATTGAAAATAGACTCTGTGAATGTTCTTCCCTTCCTCTGGTCCGCGTTTGTCCCCCTGCCTCCGCGGCTATTTTTCCTCCTTACTTCAGATACTGATCAAACCACGCCAGCGTGCGCTCCAGCGCGTCGACACGATGCTTCGGCTCGCGCAGACCATGTCCTTCTCGCGGATAACGGACCAGCACACTCTCAACTCCGCGACGCCTCAGCGCCGTGTACATCTCTTCTGCCTGCGTGATGTGCACGTCGTTGTCCTGCTCGCCGTGAATGAATAGCGTCGGTGTCTGCGCCTGCTTGACGTATCGCAGCGGCGACCATTGCCACAGCAGATCGTAGTTGTCCCAGGGGAAGCCGCCAAACTCCGCGTGAATTAAATCCTGATAAAGCGAGGTGGAGTAGAAGCTGATCAAATTGCTCACGCTGGCAACTGACACGGCAGCCTTGAAACGCGGCGTTTGGGTAACGATCCAGTTCGTCATGAAGCCGCCATACGATCCGCCGGTGACGCCCATACGGTTCTGATCGATCCAGGAATACTTGCGCAGCGCTTCATCCACTCCCGCCATTAGATCTTTGTAGTCGCCGCCGCCCCATTCGTTCAACGTGCCGTCGCTAAACTTCTGGCCATAGCCGCTCGAACCGCGCGGGTTCAGATAAAGCACCGCATAACCGCGCGCCGCATAAACTTGAAACGTCGGGTTGAACGCGTAGCCATACATTCCATGCGGCCCGCCGTGGATGCTGAGAATTAACGGATACTTGCGATTCTCGTGAAACTCGGCCGGCTTCATTAACCAACCCTCGACTCGAGTTCCGTCGAAACTTTTGCACGACAAAATCTCCGGTTGGACCAGCGCGGTCGAGTGCGTAAAGCCATCGTTGTGTCCGCTGAGCCGATGCATAGTCTCGCCCCTGCCGAAGACAGCGGTCCAAACCTCGGCGGGATGTCGAGCGTCAGCAAGCGTGAAAGTAAATAGCGGAGCTCCCACGGCGTTAACGCTGATACTCTGACTAAAGCTGGTTATCTGAAAAAACTCGGGCAGCGGAAGTGCGACTGAGTTTGCGGCCTTATTGGTTACGAGAGTGGGATAGGAGGCCGGGAACCTGGCAATGCCTTCAGAGCTTGAATAACTACCGCGCGCCAGTTCGATCCGATGAATGCGCGTCACGCCGCGATCGTTTGCGAGGAAGAACACCGACTTGCTATCCGCCGACCAGCGCGGAGCCCTGGCCCGTCGATTAAGCGCAAGGCTCAGGTCAGTACGGGTACCACCGCCGGCTTCAGTGATCCAGACATGAGTGTCTTCAGCGACGCTGTCGATTGTTGTAACGTCGCGTTTCGTCGCCGTGTAAGCGATCCACTTACCGTCGGGGGACCAGGCGGGCTCATACTCGCAGCCTTTCGTTTGCGTAATCTGACGCGTGTCTCCATGCAAATTGACAGCGAAGATGTCGGAGTTATTGTTCGCATCCGGATCCGCTTCGTGGTTGGAGACGAAAGCGATTTCATCTCCACTCGGACTAAACGTGATCGCATGGTCGTAAAAATAACCGGAAGTAAGTTGCTGTGGCTCCGGCCTATCGATCGACGTAATCCAAACATGAGTGCGACGTTCGTCGGAGAAAGATGTGCGCGATTTGTATTGCAGACGATTGATGACCCTGGGATCGTCGCGAGTAGTGGAAGCCTCAGGCGGGTCGGTTAACTCTTCGGATGCGGAGATGTAAGCAATTCGTTTTGAATCAGGGGCCCACGCAAGCGGTTCCCCGGCGTAAGTTATGAAAAAGTTGGTGCTCTGAACCGGAGCGATGAAGCGCGGCTCGCGTTTCT
>DASYMB010000164.1:0-3592 GCA_036009285.1 Pyrinomonadaceae bacterium
AGAGTTGCAGGGACGTTTTCCCATCCGAGTGGAACTTGAATCTCTGACGGTTGAAGACTTCAAGCGGATCCTCACCGAACCCAAGAACGCATTGATTAAGCAGTATCAGGCGATGATGGCAACCGAGGATGTGATAATCGAGTTTACTGACGATGCTATCGATGCGATTGCGAATTTTGCGGCCCAGGTCAATGAACAGACTGAAAACATCGGCGCCCGCAGACTGCAAACCATAATGGAAAAGCTTCTGGAAGACATTAGTTTTGAAGGACCTGACCTGGAACCAAAGCAACAACGCATTGATGCCGGTTATGTCGAGGCTATGCTTGCAGAAACTGTCAAAGACCAGGACCTCAGCCGGTACATTCTGTGAAAAACAGCAGGCAGAAGGCAGAACACATTTGGCAGTTTGAGCAAAACTCCCTGCGAGAGCGTGTCCAACACGCACCGCTCGATCGTTGGCGATCGTTTTTTCTAATCTGCTGCGTCCTGCCTGCTACCCTCTGCCTATTAAATTGCGGCAAACGACGACCGCCGCTGCCACCGGTGGAGCGAGTGCAACAGCGCACCGAGCTTCTCTCCGGAGTGCAGCGTGGAAACCAGGTCATTCTTAGTTGGCCCGCGCCGCCGCGAAACGCCCCGGACGGCAGTGTACAGAGTATTCGCCGCATCGATGTTTACCGTTTGGCAGAAAAGCCGCGCGCGCCGCTGGGTTTGACTGAAGAAGACTTTGCAACCCGCTCCACTTTGATCGGCTCTGTCACTTACGATCAGATCAAAAGCTCCCCGGACTTTCTGACCTACACCGACACCCTCGAGCTTGCCGGCGAGCCGACTCGTTTGCGTTACGCGGTCCGCTATGTAAACGCCGCCGGCCAACGCGCCGCCTTTTCCAACTTTCTTTTGCTTGAGCCCGCCGCTCGCATCGCGCAACCACCAACGATCATCTCGACGGGCAAGGAGGTCAGCGAAGACGCTATCACGATCTCCTGGCAGCCGCCCGCCGCTAACATTGACGGCTCTACACCCGTGAATCTGCTGGGCTACAACGTCTATCGCATCGCGGAACCGGAAAGCGAAATCAGCCAGCCAATAAATGACGCGCTTATTTCGGGGACTCAATATCAGGATCGAAACTTCAAGTTTGGCCAAACCTATCGGTATGTGGTGCGCTCAGCTTCACTGGGCACTGAGGGCGGACAGGTTGAAAGCCTGAATTCAAACTCTATTTCGGTTTCTCCGCGCGATACTTTTAAGCCATCGGCGCCGGCGTCGATCACTGTTGCTGCTGCTCCCGGACGGCTCTCGATCTTCTTCCCGGCGAATCCTGAAGCGGATATCGCGGGCTACAATATTTACCGCTCAATGGATCCCGATCTTCCTAAGGACAAGTGGGACAAACTAAACCCGACGTTGCTCACGCGAACAACTTTCCAGGACGAGAAGGTAGAATCAGGAAAACGGTATTACTACTACCTGACTGCGGTCGATCAGGCGGGTAACGTTAGCGAGCCATCCGAAGTAGTTTCGGAAACCGTGCCCTAAGTAGGACAGGCATTCCTGCCTGTCCCGGCGCGTTGAATGGATACTGGTGAAGGGACAGGCACGAATACCTGTCCTACTTTGCAATAATTACTGCATGCGAATCTGCCGCTTCACAACTTCTGAAACAATCACACCACGTCTTGGTTTACTTGAAGGTGAGTTTGTTCGGCCGTTGAGCGAGGGTGAGACATTTGAATCGTTCCCAAAACCTCAGACCGACGAAGCCGTTCCACTTTCCGAAGTGCAGCTTCTGGTTCCGGTCGCGCCTTCCAAGATCGTTTGTGTGGGACGAAATTATCGAGAGCACGCTGCTGAACTCGGGAACAAAATGCCTGATGAGCCGCTGCTATTTCTCAAAGCACCTTCGGCTTTAATCGCGAATGGCGATTGCATCGAACTGCCGCCGCAGTCAAAGCAGGTTGAACATGAAGGCGAGCTTGGCGTTGTGATTGGACGACGCGCGACAAGATTTACGGACAACGACGATCCGCTCAGTTACGTTTCGGGTTATACCTGCGTCAATGATGTAACCGCGCGCGACTTGCAACGCAAGGACGTCCAATTCACCCGCGCAAAATCCTTTGATACTTTCTGCCCGGTGGGTCCGTTCATTGTTGCCGGATTGGATCCGCTTAACCTCGAGGTCACGACCCGCGTCAACGGTTCAGTGAAACAAAACGGTAACACCGCTGACATGGCTTTTTCAGTTCCCTTTCTGATCAGGTACATCAGTAACATCATGACGCTTTATCCTGGAGACCTGATTGCGACTGGAACGCCCGCCGGCGTTTCGCCGATAAAGGACGGAGACGTTGTCGAAGTTGAAATAGAAGGAATCGGAGTGCTGCGAAATTCAGTCTGTGATGCTAAATCAATGGTTCGTCAATAATATCGTGGCTCGAGCACAATACACTCCCGTTTAAAAAGCGCCCTTGTGCGCCGGCGTGTGGAGGCGTTTACTCTCAAAAGTTTTTTGTGGCGTAGCCGGGCGGACAAGTCCGCTATCTAAACGGAGTCACATGTAGCGACAAAGCCGGCACTAAATATCTGGAGGTCTTATGAAGTTTTTTCTTGATACGGCAAATCTCAATGAGATTCGCGAAGCTGCATCTTTCGGCATCGCCGATGGAGTTACAACTAATCCCTCGCTGATTGCGAAAGAGGGCAACGTAGATTTCAAGGAGCACATCGCCGCGATTTGCGACATTGTCAAAGGACCTGTGTCCGCCGAGTGCACCAGCGAAGATACCGAAGGCATGCTTCGCGAGGGTCACGAGTATTCGAAGATTGCACCGAATGTCGTTATCAAGTGTCCGCTAACGAAGCCCGGCTTGAAAGCAACGCGGGCATTATCGGATGAAGGCATCAAAGTAAACGTGACCTTATGCTTCTCGGCCGCGCAAGCGATCATGGCCGCTAAAGCCGGCGCGTCGTTCATTAGTCCTTTTCTCGGCCGCCTCGATGACATTGGTGAAAACGGTCTGCTGCTGCTCGAGGATATTATTGACGTCTACCGCAACTACGAATGGAAAACCGAAGTTCTCGCCGCGAGCATCCGCCATCCCATTCATGTAATCGAAGCAGCCCGCATGGGCGCCGACATCGCCACCATGCCTCTCAAAGTGATCGAGCAGTTGTTCAACCATCCGTTAACTGACAAAGGCCAGGCGCAGTTCCTGGCTGACTGGCGCAAGCGCGGAACTAAATAATCACTTCCCAGCGAAAAAACTGGACGAGTGGGCCATCAAATCACTTAGCGTATCACTGGGACCGCGGGCACCCTCGCCCGCACCTGAGCGCGTAGTGCGAACGAAAGTTTGGTCATAGTCTTTTAACGCCGGAGCAGCGTGCTTGCGAGCGTTGCGGGCGAGGGTGCGCGGTCCCAGTAAGAGGCTGCTCAGTTCGTTCAGAGAACCCCTTGAGCCCAAGCTACGACGCTGTGAAGATGAGTACGCTGCTGACCGCAAAGACTAGTATTGAAGTTCGCGCCTACAAATACGACGGCCGGCTTCATCGCAGTTGGCCTGCGGAGTTGCTTCGTCAGGAA
>DASYMB010000165.1:0-4584 GCA_036009285.1 Pyrinomonadaceae bacterium
GCACTTGCCGAGATGTAGCCGCCGAGCAACGCAAAAATAATCGCCGTGCCAACTACGAGCCGGTAAACAATGAAGACTCCGGTGGAGTGAGTTCGCAGAAATCTCAGCAGGAACCAAATCGATGCGTAGCCAACCAGGCCCGACGCCACCGTCGCAACGATCAAGGCCACGTAACTACCGTCAGGAAGCTTGTGTATCGCTTCTTTTAGTTCCAGAACGCCGCTGGCTGCGATGGCTGGAATCGAAAGCAGGAATGAAAACCTGGCCGCTGTTTCGCGCGTCAAACCGGCGAAGAGGCCGCCCATGATCGTTGAACCGGAACGACTCGATCCTGGAATCAGCGCCAGCACTTGCGCCAATCCAACCGCCACCGCGTCGCCAATTCCGAGTTGCTCCATGGAACGTTGTTTCTTACCTACCAACTCTGCGATGGCCAACAGAACTGCCACGACGATCATCATGGTCGCGATAACCCAAAGGTTCTTGGTAAAAGTTCCCTCGATTTGGTGTTTGAATAATAGTCCCACCACCGCAACCGGAATTGAGCCGATGATGATTAACCATCCGAGCCAGG
Source organism: Pyrinomonadaceae bacterium (assembly GCA_036009285.1). GTDB lineage: Bacteria > Acidobacteriota > Blastocatellia > Pyrinomonadales > Pyrinomonadaceae > PSRF01. Next base: position 575 of record DASYMB010000165.1, read on the forward strand.
CTTCGGGCGAAAGTTGCACGCTGCCGTTTACGCGACTTCTGCCGCGGAGCAAGGCAACATGATCTCGCACAAACGCCGTCGTGATGTTGATGATGTCTCGCGCGAAATAGATAAGCACCGCCAACAACGTGCCGAGTTGAATGACGGCTATCGTGGCTGTTGTCTGCTGAGCTCTCAGCGCCGCGTCAGCGCCGTTGTAAAGACCAATCAGTCGTGATGCAAAGACTAGATGGGCGGTTGAGCTGATGGGGATGAATTCGGTTAATCCCTGGACGATGCCCAGGATGATGGCTTGGAGAACGGTCATTGTGGGTGGTGTTGGGTGCTGCCGATTTTAGGTTTGGAATTTGATCTTCGTTATTTGATCTTCGATCTTCGATCTTCGATCTTCGATCTTCGATCTTGGGTCTTTGGTCTTTGGTCTTGGGTCTTTGGAATTTGGAATGGAATTTCGCACTGTTGCGTTCGGGTCTCTTGTTCTCTTGAGATCTCAAATCTCAGAACCAAAGACCAAAGTCCAAAGACCGCTTTTATTCCCGAAACGAATTCGCGCGTGAAAGCCCGTCATACATCCAGATGGGCATGATCATCCCCGCCCGAACGATCGTCGCCAGTTGCCATGGAAACGAATATCGCTTTCGCTGCTTCTCGATGGCGCCCGCCATCTTCTTTACCGCGTCGTCCAATTCCATCAGAAACGGCATCTGCGCGCTCCGGCCGGCCGTTAGCGGCGTTCTGATAAAACCCGGATGAATTATCGTGACCTTGATTCCTCTCCCCGCGAGATCCAGCCGCAGGCTTTCGAAGAACGCGGAAACAGCCGCCTTGCTGGCACAGTATGCCGCCGAACGCGGCAAACCTCGGTAGGCCGCTAGACTCGATATCACCACCAGTTGCCCGCTGCCACGCGCGACCATTCCGGGAATCACGGCGGCGGCGCTGTTGGCGGCGCCGATAACGTTCACATTAATAACACCAGCGACTTCCACCGCATCGATTTCCGCCGCGTCTCTGGTAGGTCCAATCCCCGCGTTCGCGATCAGCGTATCGATTGGGCCAATCTCCACACTCAACTTTTCCGCGGCGGCGAAGATTGATGCGGCATCTTGCACGTCAGCCGGCAGGGCTAGCGCTTTGCCTCCCGCTGCCTCGATCTCGCGCACAACTTCTTCAATGACGTCGAGTCGTCTTGCAACTAAACCCACCTTCGCGCCGCGCCGAGCAAGCTCAACCGCCAACCCTCGTCCTATACCAGACGAGGCGCCGGTGATCATTACTACTTTGTCAGTCAAAGAAGGTTTCAAGTTTCAAGTTTCAAGTTTCAAGTTTTAGATTGGTCAACTTTTCTGAATTTCGTACCCTTAATGCCCGAAGCGCGAAGATAGGTCATGAGACCGCTAATCATTTGACTAATTTCTTTGACGCTGCCGCAGAGCGGTGCAAATTCATTTTCGGACAAATAGCGCTGGTCCAAAGCAACATATAGGTGTGATCTGACCTCACCGGCCGAGCCCTTGGCCATGGCAAGAATTGAGCAAATTCTCCTGTTCCACTTCGCTCAAAGCCTTCGGCAATATTCGACATGATTGAAACACAAGCTCGCCGAATCTGATCTTTCAAAACCGAAATCTCTAGCGAACACGCCAACGCCTGTCAGATCATATATCTGCTTGGTTAGTTTTCTGGATTTTTTCCAAGCTTCGATTCCTCAAAACTCTTGAAACTTGCCATGATTCACCTCGCAGGAAAAATGATAAAGCCGTTTTCGACTCAATCTCCGTTGGGTGAACTTGAAACCTTCAACTTGAAACTTGAAACTTGAAACTTGAAACTTGAAACTAATTTAGGGTAACTCGAAACCTGAAACCTGAAACCTGAAACTTGAAACTATACTTGTACGACGACAGGCATGATCACTGGTCTTGCTCCGGTTAGTTTCTGAATGAACCGTTTTAGTTCTACGCGCAGGTGCTCCTTTAGCAGTCCCTCGTCGCCGAGCGTTTGACGTGACGCGCCCGCGAGGGCTGCGGCAACCACTCGTCGCGCATCTTTCAGAGACCCGTTCGCGCCATCCAAGCCCCGCACGCCCCGCGCGACGATCTCCGGTTCGCCCTGGACTTCGCCGGTCTCGGCGTCGACGGTGACTATCAGCGTGACCATGCCTTCATACGCCATCTGCCGGCGCTGGCGAACCGTTTCACTTGGGATTTCGTCGAAGCCGCTATCGTCGATGAAGGTCCTGCCGATTTCGCGCTTGCCGGTCACAGACGCGCGTTCGCCGTCCAACTCCAGCACATCGCCATTTTCGATCAGGATAATGTTCTCTTCCGCGTACCCGAGATGATTTTTTACAAACTCCTTGTGACGAAACAGCATGCGATACTCGCCGTGAATCGGAACCACAAACTTTGGCCGCACTGCTTCGGTCATGATGCGAATGTCTTCCTGCGACGCGTGCCCGCTTACGTGGACCAGGCGCCGTTTCTCTTCAATGATGTTTGCGCCGCGCTTATAGATCATCCCGATCATTCGTGAAATCAAACGCTCGTTTCCGGGAATGATGCGCGCCGAAAGCACTACGGTATCGCCTTCGTCAATCATGAGGCCCTTGTAGCTTTGCGTTGCCATCTGCGAAAGGGCCGCGCGCGCTTCACCCTGCGAGCCGGTTACCAGAAACACGATGTCCTGGTCGCGCCCCTGCTTCGCTTCGTTCAACGGCACCAGCAAGCCATCGGGAATGTCGAGGTAACCGAGACGATCCGCAATCTCGACGTTCTTAAGCATCGAGCGGCCCAGCACGCACACCTTGCGGTTGAACTGCTGGGCTATGTCGAGCACGATCTGAAGACGATGAATGGACGAGGCAAACGCGGCAACGATAATGCGCCCGCGCGCTTCAGCAAATATCTCTTCGAACGCGGGAATGACCGCGCGTTCAGACGGCGTGCGCCCCGGGACAGTCGCGTTGGTGGAATCCGACAACAACGCCAGCACGCCTTCCTGTCCGTAGCGCCTGAATGAACGCAAGTCGATCGGCTCGCCAATCACCGGCGTCTCGTCAACTTTGTAATCGCCCGTGTGAATGATCGTGCCCACCGGAGTCTTGATCGCGAGCGAGAAGCAATCGATCAGCGAATGGGAAACGCGAATGAACTCGACGCTGAACACCCCGATGTCAACTGTGTCCCGCGGCTCGACGCGGTGCAGCAAAGTGTCGCCGAGCAAGTCATGTTCTTCCAGCTTGCTCTCAGCGAGTCCGGCGGTGAAGTGGGAACAGTAAACCGGAACATTGAATTTCTTCAGAATGTAAGGCAGCGCGCCCAGGTGGTCTTCATGCCCGTGAGTGAGCACGACGGCCGTAATGTTTTCCCGATACTCTTCGAGGAAATCGAAGTTGGGAATACAGACGTCCACGCCATAAGCGGTCTCTTCGGGAAAGCCCATGCCGGCGTCAAGGATGAGCATCTCATCCTCGTAACGCACGGCCATGCAATTCATTCCAAACTCGCCGATCCCGCCGAGCGGAATGATCTCTAAGACACTACTCACCTTTGATTATTACTCAACTCTCCGACACGTTGGTCGAACTGGAATGCATCAGCAATCGGGGGCGCTGGGAAAAGCAGTTCAGTATAGCATGCACAGACCAGAGCGAAGACTGCGGTTGGTGGTCGGTTGTGGTTAACATTCCAACACGTGTGCTTGTTTGGAGTGCGGTGACCTGTCACCGCTTTTGCCCGTGGCGGCTTGACGCCACGCTTTCGGCGGCAACTTCAATCTAACAAGGCTGCGACAGGGCGCGCAGCCGACCAAAGCGGTGACAGGTCACCGCTCTCCACACTGAGCAGCGCTTCTATGATTACTCGACAACAAACTTAACACCCTGGGTAACGCTCGACTTCGTCGCGTTGTCAGTTGCGGTGAGTTGCAGGACGTACGATCCGGTCGACAGCGTGCGCAATGAAATTTCAGCCGCGTAAGGTATGCGGCTTGGATCGTCAACTCCTTCA
>DASYMB010000166.1:0-6867 GCA_036009285.1 Pyrinomonadaceae bacterium
AAGATAAAATAAAATACCAATAGCTGCGCGCGCTGCCGATAGGCTGTTCCCACATTACCCTGAAAAACGGAATAGGCGATGGTAAGCATGACCGTGAAAATGAGGATGGGCGAGATCATTCGCAATCGATACTTGATGGCAAACCAAAGCCCCAGCACGAGGAGCGGAAAGGAAGCCCACCAAATGATCATCTCCGGCAGCGTGATGCTTTGCCGTAAAGAAGTTATCTGCCAGGGGAATGGAGCAAACAGTAAATAGAGTACGCCCATGGGAATCGTCGAGAGCGCGCCGGAGCTGGTGGAGACATCCACGTCTCTTCCAAAACCGGACTCGGCCGAACGCGCGAGGTTAAGCCGACTGCGTTGCACCGCTTCCAAATTTCCGTAGCGCTCGAAATTCGCCGTTGCCGAGCGCGTGACGCCGATATAAGTCAAAGCCAAACCCAGCAGGATAACCGCCGAGAATTGCCGCGCGAAACTCGTCGCCGTCACCTGCTGCATTCCGATTACAAACGCGCCCGCTATTGCGACACAGATCATGTAGAAGACATAAAACCGCAAGGAAACGAGCGATATCAAGGCGCAGATCAGGACCACGATGTATTTCAAGCTAAGCTTTTCGCCTAGTTTCAGCGTACACAAGATGGCCAGCGCCAGGCAGAAAACAATCGGGCCGTCTTTGAGTCCCTGCGCCGACCAGAGCACGAGCGACGGATAAAACGCGACTGCGATGCCGGCAATGCGCGCGACTCTTGAATTCTTAAAGACCTGTTGCGCACACAAGTAAATTATTACCGCCGTCGCTGCGCCGAGGACCGAATTCATCAGTTGAACTGCAAGCATGTTGCGTCCAACCACGGCATAGACAGCGGCAACCAGATAGACCATGCCCCAGCCCGAACCTTCGCCGCTCTTCACAAACACGTTGGCGATGGATTGATAATATTTGTCTCCACCCCAACCGAGCAGTTGAGCGTATCCATAGGCGTCGTAGGTCACGGCATCGCCACCGAAGAAGTCCTGCGCGCGAAAAGTGAAGATCGCCAAGCCGACAATCATTCGCGTGATCAGGCCGGCAACAAACAGGCGCAGCAGGAAAGGTCCGTCAGTTTGTCTTTTATAACAATAGAAGCCGACGACGGTTGCCAGGGCGGTGCATAACAAGACGGCCTTAGCAGCGTCGAAGGGCGTAACAACGCCGTAGAAGCTCGCCTGCGGGGCGACCAGCGGTGGCAGAAAGATCACGATTCCTACGCAGAGCAGCAGATAAAGCAATGTCAGCAGAGCGTTCATGTTGGAAATTAACCGTAATAACAACCGGACCCGGCTAGTTGTTAGTGGTGCAGTTTGGAATTAGAAACTACATTGCTTTGCGTCTTACTTCGCAAAGCAAACCATGTCCTACACCTCGTCCGGTAAATCTATGCGCGTCTTTCTTTCAACTAAAAACTGATCTTCTTCAGTCAATTCTTTTACGGGCTTTGCCGGCACACCGGCAATAAGATACCCCTCCGACGTCAATTCGCTCGTAACTACAGAACCTATTCCGACTATACATCGCGAAGGTAAAGTCCCTCCAGGCGCGATGCGAATTTCCGAGCCGATGTAAGCAAAGGATCCGATGTCGATCGGACGCGTTCGCTGTCGGTTGTGCGTCCAAAGCGAGGAGTTGCGTCCGCCCAGAATCGATCGGCGACCAATCGTCACGCGATCGGTGAAATCTATTTTGTGTCCGGTAGTAATGATGCTGCCGTCGCCAAGCAGGAACCTTGGATCAGTCGGGTTAACCACATCCGCATCGGGTATCGAGTTAATTTCATTCATGCGAATTATCTCCGCATAACGCCCGAGCGAAACTTCGTCGCCGCCGCGAATAATATTCAGATGCCCGATGCGGACGTGGTCTCCGATTACCAACTCCTTGATCCCGATAAAGACATTCAGATGACCGATAGTTACGTCATCATCAATCCGGCAGTGCTTCGCGTCGACTATGCTCAAACCAATACGAACACGTTTGCCGATTCGATAACCGAAAAACCAGCGATAGAAGGCGCGCTTGAGAAACGCCGGGAGCAGGGCCACGCACCCGAGCATTAACAAACGGAATTTGCTGCTTCGGTACATTTAGTCGACTACCGTGCCTCTCCCGCGTCCGCATCGCCCAGCGCCTGGTGTAAAGCGTGCGCCAGTTTCGCTGCCTGATCAGGCAAAGAATAATATTCAACTACATGACGACGCCCGGCGCTTCCCATCGCTTTACGCATTTCCGGATCAGAAATCAGCAGCGCCAGGGCTTCCCGCCACTCGTCGCCCGTTACCGCAAGCAGATGAGTTTCGCCTGCTTGCCCGATGTCCTTCATCGCGCCGACCGGCGAAGCGACAAAGGGAATTCCCACCGCCATGTATTGAATCGCCTTGAACCCCGATTTCCCTTCCGCCCACTTTTCAGCATACAACGACGGATCGATCGGATACAGTCCAATATCAAATGATTGAAAATCTGCGACTTCCCTGGCGAGCTTCCATTCAAGATTCTCAACGTCGACACCGGGAATATTTACCTGCGGTTCGCCGGCCCCCACAGTTCTCAACTTGAAGGGCTGCGTTTTCGCTAGTTCCTGCAACACCGGAAAGATATTTTTGAGGTAGGGAAATGTTGAGTGAGTTCCAATCCATCCTATTACTAACAAGTCGTCGGGCCTTCGCTCGACAGGGCGAAAAATATCGGTGTCAACTACGGTCGGTATTATTTGCGTGGGCGAGCCTTTGCTTTGAGCATACTCGGCGATGGCGCGATTGCCGCAGGTAACTATGTCGGCCCACTGGATCAAGTCGTCCGTCTTACTGAACCACTTCAGCGCCTTCCCAAACTTTCCATATGTCGGGCTAGTATAGGGAACGTAAGTGGCGTCATCCAAATCGAGCACCAGCGGACGTCGAAAAACTCTCGCGGCCAACCATTCAAACAGCGGCGGACCGAATAACATGGCCTCACGCTGGACCAGCACTACATCCGCCTGACTAAGCAACAATAGATCCTGCAAACGCCGCAGCCCTGACTTCATGAAGGCCAGCACCGTATGCGGCAAAGCTCCGCGCTGGTAGAGCATTGCAAATGTTTTCGAATCCAGGAAAGGTCGAACGGTGAGAGTGATCCCTTCGCGGGCGAGTGGGCCAATGAATTGTTCCATGCGATAGCGCGTTGCCGCCGCTTCCACCGGATATGAGCTCAATCCCAGAACATTCATATGCTTGTCAGAACCACCTGCGTAAGCGGGTGGCCCCTTATCTTGTCAGAACCACCTGCGGTAGCGGGTGGCCCTCATCTTATCTAAGCCACCCGCTCACGCAGGTGGTTCTGACTTCTCGGCGTGGATCTTCAGCGTGTCTCCCATTCGGGTTGCGTTGAGCAAGTTGTTTAGCATTGCTTTCAGCAACCCGCCGGCAGGGCCTCCGCTTAACTTTTCATTAAGTTGATAACTCGACTCGACGCGATTGAAAGTCTCGACCGAAGCACGATCGCCTTCCGCCTGCGCACGCATAACGCGGCGACGCACATCGTGAATTATTTCGAACGGATTTGTGCCGTGCGTGGCTATCCTCACGTTGCTCAGGCCCACGCCGGTGAATAGTCCCCTGATTCCCGAGACGGAGAACAATTGTAGATGCTCGGGTGGGCACACCGTGCTCCATCCCAGTCCCAACAGCCGCGCGGAAATCCCGCGCCCATGCGGCGTGGTTCCCCAAAGCAATCCTCCGGGCCGCAAAACTCTCGCGCTGGCTTCGAGCAGGCTGCGCGGGTCGGGTACGTGCTCGAGCACCTCGCTCAAAATCACGACGTCAAAATGTCCTTCAGCGTAATCCGCTTTCTCGAGCTCGCCGCAGAAAACTTCAAACCCCAGACCAGTTACATGCTCTGCCGCGGTTCGAGAAACTTCGACGCCCGTCGCTTCCCAGCCACCGCGCGCCGCTGCTTCGAGAAATGTACCTGCGCCGCAGCCGACGTCGAGCAGCCGATTATTCTTTCGATAAGGCTCGAAGGTGGCGACGATCTCGTCGAGTATACTGTTGATGAACGCCGGTACTGTTAGATTTTCGGCCGTGTAGTAAGCGTCGTAATCCTCGCCCTGGTCCATTTCCGGATTCTTCGCAGTGTAGAGCGTTGCGCAAGTCTGACACGAAAGCATCTGAAAATTGTTTTTCTGCCCGCGGCTGCGACGCGCGCGCTGACCACACGCGGGACAGTAACGTTCGTTCAAACTTGTGCTGCCTACTCCCATAATATTCGTAAAGCAAACTGTTAGTTTGCGATCGCTTTGCCGTTTCCGATATCGGTTGAGAGATCCAACACCGCAAACTAACAGTTTGCTTTACCCCCGCGCGTTCGCGATTCGCTCGTACACCTTCGCGTATCGATTACCGCCAACCGTATGAAGATCGAAGCGAAGCCGGCTGACTGCGATGCAACGCGCGCGCGCGCTCGCATCCCGAGCGAGAACCAGCGCAGCCTCGGCAGCCCGCGCAAACTCGGCGGCGGTGAAATCCCGCACGAGAACACCGACGGACTGCGTCTGCAACAACTCGTCCACGTCGCCGACGCCCGAGTTGCTGACAACGGGCAAGCCGGCGGCTAAGTATTCCGCAATCTTTGTCGGTGAAGCGGCGAGTTGAGAAAACGTCGGCTTACGGAACGAAAGTCCCAGGCGAGCGCGCCGCAGATATCGCGGCACTTCGCGGGGAGAAACACTGCCGATCCGGAAATCCTTCTCCTCCAAACCCACTCGCCGCAGCCGCTCACCGGCTTCAGTCGCGGATGACGTTGTCAGGATGCGCAAAAATGCTCGCGGTTCCCGGGCCCGCAATTCCAGAAAGAATCTGCCCATCTCCTCGAGCAGGTAAAGACCAGTGACCGATCCGGCGTATATCACTTCAAAGCCTTCAGTACTTATTTCAGCTTCCGAATAAGCACCAGCTTGAAGCGTGAAATCAACGCAGCACGGGATCACTTCGACACTATCCGCATCACGCAATCGATTATCAAGCAACCAATTTTTCATCGCCTTAGTGAGGACCACAAGCTGGTCGGCTTTTCTAATACCCGCCTGCTCCAGTCGTTTGATAGCGCGGAACTTCAGAGAATTCTCCGCCCACACTCCCGCGTCCGCATACTCTTCAGCCATCAGTCCACGGATGTCGAAAACCAGCGCGCAGCCTGTCACGCGGGCGGCGAGCAGGGCTATCGCAAGTGGAATGTGCGCTCGCGCATGAAGCACATCAATGCTGTGGCGGCGCACCAGACGCACCGCCGACAACGCTCCAGCAGCGATGTCGTAGAGAGTCGCGGGCGCGGAAGGGCTCTTGTGATAAGGCAGGGCGGTCCAACTGATTCCTTCAGCTTGCAAACGAGCTTGTTCGTCCCGGAGCGTCTGCCCCGTCCATCGCGGCTTCATCCGGGGCTCGAAAGTCATTAGATGGACTGTGACGTCGGCCGCTGCCAACTCACGCAGATAAGGGAGAACCTGCGTTTGCACCAGCGGTTCCTCGAGTCCGAAGTAGCAAATGTATAGTGTCTTCACGGCTTCGGTTCCGACCCTGCGATCAGATTACCTCGACCCTGATGCCGCGCGGAACGAATGCCGCTTGCGAGTCTCTTGCCGACACTCAGCCGCGCGGCCACTCTCCAGAAGTGGCGCTCGCGAAGCACTAACGGATACTCGCGCAGCGCCGCGCCAAGTTGTTGGCGAGCGAGCGACCACTGTCCCGACAGATAATAGCCGTAGGCACAATGCAAACGGTTGATCGCGAGGATGCGGCGGCCCGGAATGCCAAGCGCTTCGGGCAGGCCGGTGGCGATCACCTTTTTCGTGACGCGCACGCTTTGGCGCTCAAACTTCTCCGGATTACCCCAGGTACTGTTAGGGTGAAGGCGCCGCCAGACAGTCGGTTGGCCCACCCGTTGAAAAGTCGCAGTGCGCAGGAGATTAATCCAAACCAACCATTCTTCCAGCATCACTGCTTCGGGATCGAATACCTCAGTCGACCCGTAAACGGAATCCAGCGCGGAGCGACGAATGACGACTTCAACGGGAAACAAAATGATCTGCTTGAGGCAGAGCTGGCGCTTAAAACGATCACCCGCGAAGGCCGGCCGCGCGACCTGATTGCGAATGGATTTGCCGTCGGCGTCTACCAATCCGTGTTCGCCGTAAGCCGCGGCGGCGTCCGGTGCTTCTGCGAGCGCGGCGCAACAAGTACGCACATGATGCGGCCGCCACAAATCATCGGAATCGAGAAATGCAACAAACTCGCCGCGCGCATACTGCAAACCATGATTACGCGCTACGCACCGTTCCGAATTTTCCTGCCAAACATAACGAAAGCGATCGCCCCACTTTGCTTTCTGCGCTTCGACTACTTTGGCAGTTTCATCCGTCGAGCCATCGTCGACGACAATAATCTCAACCTCCGCGCCCTCCTGGGCCAAAGCCGACTCCACCGTCTGCGGCAAATACCTGGCGCGATTGTATGCGGGGATAACGACGCTGGTGAGTGATGCAGTCATGCTAGTGGGCCGGTACGACGTCCATCGATAATCGAGGTTGCCAGTTGGGTACCTGTTCGGGAACTAAGTAATAAACATTTCCCACCACCGGAAAATCCGCGCGACATGGACCGCAGCGCAACCCCTCGGATGTGTCTGTCAGGTTCCCCTTACACTTCGGGCAGCAAAGAATCGAGCGCAGGCGGGCAGCCGCGCCGGCATCGGATTGGCGGCGCGCAATGTTGGCGAGCCGCTTTTTCAACTGCTCGTTTCTCGAAAGAGCCCGCCGGCGTGCTCGCTTCAACTGTGACGATAACTCGTCCT
>DASYMB010000167.1:0-9834 GCA_036009285.1 Pyrinomonadaceae bacterium
CTCGACGCCGTTTCCTTCAGGCACTCCGACGTGGCGAGGAATGGGAATCCGTCTGCATGCCGACTGGATTTTTTATCGCGGTGTAAAGATCGCGAGGTGGGGAGTAGCCCGGCCGTTGCGCGTCTCCGATCACTGGCCCATCTGGGCCGAAGTGCAGATGCCAGATGCTGGATGCTAGTCGTCGGAGCCAGTCTTCGATTGCCTACAATGATCAGTCTGGATCTATTCTGACATCTAGCATCCAGCATCGGGCATCTGTAATCTAGCATCTAGAATCTTCCTATGATTACCAGCCGTGACAATTCCCTGCTCCGATTAGCGCGCTCGGTGCGCGATGGAAAGACGCCGGAATTTATTTTCGTTGAAGGAATGCGCCTGTGTGAAGAGGCGCTACGCTCCGGTTTGTCGATTGAGTCGGTGATTGTTTCGGACGAGCTGGCGGCAAAAGAAAAAGCAGTCTCGCTGATTGAGAAACTTGCGGCCGCTGCAAAGCGCACCGCGTTTGTCAGTGAAAACTTGCTTGAGTCGATTTCCTATACCAGGACTCCGCAAGGAATAGTTTTGCTGGCCGAGCGACCGGAAACAACTGAACAACATTTTGCGGCTCAGCAAAAGGATCCTGCGCTCGTTGTTATCATGCACCGAATAAACAATCCGGTGAACGTGGGGGCCATTTTGCGAACCGCTGAGGCGGCTGGTGCTACCGGCGCGGTCGCCACGCAGCACACAGCGGATCCATTTTCGGCGAAGGCGTTGCGCGGCGCGATGGGTTCGGCCTTTCGCCTGCCGGTGTGGTTCGCTCCCACCTTCACCGAAGCAGTGGGCTGGTGTTCGCGACACAGCATCCAGACAATCTGCGCTGACGTTCACGCTTCAACCGGCTACGATGAAGTCGCCTGGATGCAACCCTCCGCCCTGATACTTGGTGCGGAATCCAGCGGTCTTACGCGAGAGGAGATAGAGGCGGCGAATGGATCGGTGCGAATTCCCATGCGTGGACCAGCCGAGAGTCTCAACGTCGCGGTGGCCACGGGTGTTTTGCTTTATGAGGCCGCGAGGCAGAGACAATCTCAACGCTGATGCCCCCGAGCTCGGTAGTGTCAGGGCTGAACTGATCTCGGTGTAACCTCCGTGTCTCTGTGCCTCTGTGTTGATTCTTTACTAGCGACTGCTCACCGCAGAGGCACAGAGAATCCGCTCGCGTTAGTTTGCGGTTAAGTGAAAATGCAAGTACGTCGCGGTCTGAAAACCAGGTCCGTTGGTTGTGAGGCGGTAGTCGGTAAGGTTGTTCTCCTTGATAATCTCCCGCGCAACCTTAAACGCGTCAATCAAATATTCTCCGTCCGCGTCTGACAATTCTGCGAGGTTCTTAATATCTCTTTTTGGAATCACCAGGTAGTGAATGCGCGCGGTGGGACTGGGATGTTCGATCGCTATGGTCTTGTCCGTTTCCTTCACCACCCTGGGCGCGAGCGCGCTGAATTTTTGCACACCAACAGACGCGAGTAGACCCAGCAACTCTTTAGACTGAAGACAGGTTCCATTACATCGGTTCAAGGCAAGGAATGATCGCGGTCGAGTGTCGGAAAACAAATATCCGCCGAGCACCACCCCGACAACCAGCGCGATCAGCATTAAGATTGCTATTTTCAGTTTCACCATCATCTCCTTCGCTGGCGAGCGAGCGGGGGCAAGGGCGCGAACCTGGCGAGGCATCCCCGCTGGTTAAGCTTAAGCTACCCAGCTCAATCAGAGCGCTTTGAATTCTGAGCCATGCGTCGCAGGAGTTCTGCTCTGCTGAGTTTGCGCTCGTTGTATCCCACGTCGCCGAAAGGCTGAAGTTTTTCCAGCCACAGCTTCTCCAGCGAGGCCAGCTCGGCGCGATAGTCCAGCTTCAGATCCGGGCGCGGCGTAAGCTCGTCCACTATCTCGAAGGCAAAGTTGTCGCTTCCCAACTGGTTCCAGTCGGCCTGAAGCTGCTTGTTGGCATGGCTGTCACGGCTTAACTGGAATTTGTGCCGGTTGATAGCACCGTTCAAATTCAGGCCGGCGACGAGAAAGATTTTATCGCTGCGGTTGTTTCGGATGAGAAAAATACCCATCGGACGAGGTGTCTGTTGGTAGTCGTTCTTAAGACGCTTGTTGTCGGCTTTCATGTTTTTGACTCCGCACGTTGGTTATGGAGTGCGGTGATCTGTCACCGCTTTGGTCGGCTGCGACCTGTCGCAGCCTTGGTAAACGGAATTCACAGACGAAGCGGCGTCTAGCCGCCGCAGGCAAAAGTGGTGACAAGTCACCGCACTCCAAAAGACGGGAGCATTTCAAAGTCAATCGAGACCAATCGTGTTCGGCCCTTACTAACCAGACGCGCTTTCAGTTAGAATATCGGCGTTCCAGCTATTAATTTATTTCCCTAGCGCAGTCAAGAAAGGCTGCGTTTTTTGCAAGGTAAAGCAAACTGTTAGTTTGCGATCGGTTCGTCGCCACACCGTAATGTCCGGGCCATCCACGCAAGCCAACAGTTTGCTTTACAACGAAGAAGCAAACTAACAGTGTGCTTTACGAGTGAACCAGCAGTCGAACCAGCGGGCGAACCGCAAGGTTTTGGGTTTCGTATCAATGCTACATGACTGAAGAGCAAAAGCCGACAGCGAAAAAGAAACGCGAAGAAGCGCTTCCCGAGCGATTGCTGCGGCGCGTGCTCGAGAGTATGGGCGACGTGGTGGACCGCAAGTTTGGGCGCACCGTGGAACCCAAAGGCGGCCTCACCACCTCGCAACTCATCGAGCGAATGAAGAAGCTGATCGACGAGCGGGTGCGTGATGAGGGCCGTAAGGGCCGGATAGCTCCGCATCATCTGAAGCTTAAAGTCGAGTGGGGCACGCATTCAGAAGCGCCTCCTGAAATCATAAAGGACCTCGAGCACGAGATTCTCGCCGCGGCGATAGATCATATAAACGATCACCGGTATCGAACCCTCGCAACGATGAAGATTGAAACCGAAGTCGATATTTTTACTACCGGCATCTCCGTGGATCCTACGTTTGGCGAGTTTGAAGAAGAACTGCGGCAGGCTGACGAGGCAAAGGCGGCAACGAAGTTGGAAGCGCCTCATCGTAGTCCGTTTGAAAAGACGCCGGCGGTGAACTTGATCGCCCGCGTCACCATCCGACATGAAGCTCACGAGATACCGTTGGCTTTGATACCCGGAGGCAGGCGGCTCAGCGTAGGCCGCGTGTCAGATAACGAACTTTCATTGAACGACGCAAGTGTTTCCAAGATCCATGCGGCGCTAACAATGAACCAACAAGGAACTCTACTCGTCGCCGATACCGGATCGACAAACGGGACATTCATAAACGGGCGCCGCATCTCCTATGGCGAAGCGCGGCAAATCGACGAAGGTGATGTCGTCGGGTTTGGCGATGTCGAGGTACGTTTTCGAAAGAGCGATTAAGAAGTTTAGAGTTCAAGCGACTTTGGCCCGAAAAATGGGTCGGCGAGTTCTGGCCAAGCAGAAGCCCAACCGTTAGGGAGGGCTCAAGATCGAAATTCTGGCAGAAACCAGAGCCCTTGCTAACGCGCGGGCTTCTGCTTGGGACAGCCTACTGAGCCCATTGACACTTTTCGGGCAAAGCCAGTTCAAGCTTTAAGCTTATGCCCTCGCTCGCAACCTAAAGGTTGAACTCTGAACGGCTTGAATTTATTGTGATCATGTCTTTACTGCTGCTTCTTCAATCACCGACACCGGCGCAAGTCGCCGTTCACATTCCCGAGCGAACCCCCGCGCTGCTCACCCTTATTTATCTCGGCGGACTGCTGCTCATCGTTCTCCTGTTACTCGTGTCGCTGTTCCGAAATCGCCGTCGCGGAGTGTCGGTTGTGGCCGCGGTGCCGGAAGATTTGCCGCCCGAAGTCAGGCGTCGTTTGGGATCAACATCTACCAATCGCGGGTTGCGCGCGCTGCGCTGGATCTTCATTCTGCTTTCAGTTTCGATCTTCGCGTTTCATATTTATTGGACCCATTACGCGCCCGAGAGCAACGAAAAATTTCAGGAGCTGAGTTACAAAGATCTGCGGAATCGCCGGCTCTCCGAATCCACTTTGCGGGGCTGGTTGCTCGACCGCAGCGGCAAACTCGAAAACGCCCTGGCGCTTTACCGTCGTGATTCCAGCGGCAACATCTATCGCGACTATCCGATGGACAAAGCGATGGCCCACATCTTTGGCTCAGACCGCGGTGACCCGGGACTGGAGCGCGCTCTCTTCGGCGTTCAAAGCGGCGCCTTGCCGGAAGCGCTCGAAGTTGTGAAGGGTAAAACTGTAGAGTTCAAAGGCAACACTGATGTACGCCTCACGATCGATCGCGATCTGCAACAGGCGGCCGTCGATCAGTTGAAAGGAAAGCACGGCGCAGTCGTGGTTTTGAATCCGCAAACCGGCGAAGTCCTCGCGCTCTATAGCGAACCTTCTTACAGTCTCAAAGAAGTCGAAGACGAAGCGACCTGGATAAAACTCGAGGCTAACCAGCGCGATCGGCCGTTAGTGAGTCGCGCGTTGGGCGCCTACTACATTCCGGGTTCCACGTTTAAGACGGTGACCATGACCGCGGCGTTTCTGGCGGGCGAGCAAAACACCGAGTTCACTTGCAGTGGCGGCGGCTATTACGCGGCCCCCGGCGCAAACGTGATCTTCGACGATGGTGGACCAGGCGAAGTTCACGGGCATATTGGAATCGATACGGCTTATGAGGTGTCGTGCAATCAATACTTCGCGCAAATGGGCGTGAAGCTTGGGGCTGAACGGTTGAAGCGTGCGGCCCAACTGCTCGGCATCGGCACCTATGACACGCCGGCTGAAGCCCTGCGCGGCCGCAAGCAACCGGAAATTTGGAATGCCAGCACCGACGCAGTGAAGCGTGCGCTCGCACCACGCGAAGCTACGATCGTCACCGGCAAGCAAGTGACCAGATACGATCTGGCGTTGATGGGTTACGGCCAGGGCTATGCCGGCCAGATGACGCCTTTTCAAATGGCGCTGGCCGCCGCCGCAATCGCCAACATGGATGGCAGACTGATGAAGCCGAAGATTGAATTCAATCGCCCGCCGGAAATGTTCAAGCAAGTGATGACTCCACAAGTCGCGGCCACACTGCGCGGCATCATGGGCCTCGTCACTGGAGGACCAAGCGGCACCGCGCGCGGGGTCTTTGCTCCAGTTAAAGCAGCCGGCATTAACACTGGCGGCAAGACGGGCACAGCGCAGAAAATCGAACCCGTTTATGATCCGAAGACAGGAGAAATCAAAACGAGGCATCGGGTTGAAAAGGACAACAAGGGCAACATCATTCGCGAGTATGAAGAGACGATCATGGATGAAGAGCACCCGCGAATTGACGGCTGGTTTCTGTGTATCGCGCCGTTGGAGCGGCCGCAACTCGCGATGGCGGTGATCGTGGAAGGCGGCGGTTACGGGTCCAAGTCGGCAGCGCCGATTGCCGCCGCGCTAGTGATGAAGGCCAGGGACCTTGGTTATTTTAAAGGCGTCGCTACTCAGGGAACCCCAGTCGCACCAAAGGGTGGGCAACGAAGTCAACC
Source organism: Pyrinomonadaceae bacterium (assembly GCA_036009285.1). Classification (GTDB taxonomy): domain Bacteria; phylum Acidobacteriota; class Blastocatellia; order Pyrinomonadales; family Pyrinomonadaceae; genus PSRF01. The sequence continues at coordinate 5,598 of DASYMB010000167.1, forward strand.
GACGCGCGCGGCAGCAACGCCATGACCGCTGATGAAGCAAAATGAAAGAAGAACTGAGTCGTCGCGCCCCCCGGCCCCGAGGAGCCAAATGTTTATAGCTCAGCTCCGTTTTATTCAACCCTTCGTTAAGAGCGCAATATTTCGCCCTACGGGGCTTGAATCAGTTATTACGTCGCGAGAGCTATAAAACACTTCGTCTGGGACGAGAACGAACGGGCGATTGATCACCGAACATTAATTCAAACTATTTTCTTCTGTTTGCTGTTTACCTAAATGAAAAATCGCGCATCGTCACATCTGTTCATCCTTTTCCTGCTACTCGCGCTCGAAGTTGCCGGCTACTGGGGCATACATCGAGCGGCTTTGCTGCGCGGTTATGAGACTTCCATTATCGGCGCGGTGCGCGACCTGCTCATGTTCGTGCCCTTGTTCATTCTCGTGATTTGGTTGTCGCGGGCCATGAGATATCGCGGCAACTGGATACTTTTTACCGCGGCCATAATGCTCTTCGCTGTTGGCATGCTGATTCAATATCGGCTCTACAGCGATCCTGAATACAACGCGCGGAACAAGGCAGAAGCGCGCCAGGCGAAAATGGAAGCGCTGCGCACGCGTTACATCATTGAGAACTACGATCCGGTGAAGAAACAACTCATGGGCCTGCCGCCAACTCCCGCGCAGGCTATAGATGTCGATCAACTTCCCAGGCGTCCGTCAAACTACACCCTCGGCACGGCGCTCACTTCCAGTTACACCTGGATTCCAATTTTCTCTTTCATCGCGTTTGGTCTGGCCTATTCTTTCTGCCTGCGCGACGGGTTCCTGCTTTGGATCCAGCGAAACAGTTTTATCATCGTGCTGTTGACGCTGATTCCCCTGGCAGTTGCGGTCGTCACTTCAAGCGCGGGCAAAGCACTAGGGAACATGACGCCCTGGGAACCTTCGAAGATTCCTTTCCTGCTGGGCTTCGCCGGAATTCTGACTTCGCGGTACAAAGACCTCGCCGAAACTTATTGGGGTATTCCGCGCGCGCGCGACATCGTTCCGCTTTTGGTGATGGCGATGTTGCCTTTCGTTCCCTTCTTCGCGTTGAAGGATTTTGGCCAGATGCTGATTTTCAGCGGCGCTTACACCACGCTTTACCTGGTTGCCGTAAGACGCTGGCCGCAACTGCTCCTTTTTGTCGGCTCAGTGCTGCTTGTAATCAGCATCCTGGTCGTCGGTGCTTTACCGCGAGACGTGCAGGAGAAGGTGCCGCTCCTGCCGACCGTCGCCAGGCCGATTCAAGCGATGCTGCCGTCGCGCATCCAGCAGCGCTTTCATCTATGGCTTGACGGTTTCGATCCGCCGTCGCCGGAAGTTTCCTGGTGGAAGAAAGACTTTGACGAAGCCATCAGCAAGGATCCGCAGCTTAAGGAACTGGCCCAGCAGAGTCCGGCCATGCAAAAGATCGTCAACGTCGATGTATGGTTTGACAAGCTTGCGTTTCAACCGGCCCAGGCAATTTTCGGTATCGCTTCGGGCAAAAATACCGGCCGAGGTTTCGGGCTGGGTTATCCGGAAGTCATTCCGATCGCAGATTCCGATTACGTCTATGCCGCCCTCGCCGAAGAGGAGGGACTGGTTGGCGGAGCGATCATCATTCTGGCGATTGTGATTTTCGTTATTGCTGGTGTTCGTACTTCGCTCGACGCGCGTGATATGTTTACTAAACTTTGCGCTGCCGGTCTGACAGCCTTTGTGGGTTTCCAAGCGCTCGTCAACATCGGAGGTATTTTGCGAGCCCTACCGATGACTGGAATCACTTTGCCGTTCGTGAGCCACGGCGGATTTAGTCTCATTACCAGCTTTGCAATGTTAGGAATGCTGATGGCCTTTTCCCATCGAAACGCGCGCGATACCATGCTTGCCAAAGGACCCCGCGGCGAGGCGCGCTCGTCATTGAAACTGGAGGCGGTCGAATGAGCCAGGCCAATAATCAACCAGGCACGCAGCCAAACAGCGCACCGTCCGTGAAGTCCGCGGCGGTAACCGATCGCGGCCTGAACCAGAAACGTCCGCTCAACGAAGACTCTTTCCTCGCCGATGGTGAACGCGGAATCTTTTCTGTCGCCGACGGCGTAGGTGGAGCGGAGGCGGGGGAAGTCGCCTCGCAGACGGCCATCGAAGTGCTCGATGATGCGTTTCGTCATCAGGTTGAAGGCGCCGATATCGAAGACTTGATGGAGTTGGCGATTCAGCGCGCCAATGCATCCATTCACCAGATGGCCCAGGACCACGCGAAGTTTGCAATGATGGCCACCACCATCGTTGGCCTTCACGTCAAAGGGAACGTCGCGACGATCGGACACGTCGGCGACTCACGTTTGTATCGTCTGACGCCCGGCGGCCAACTGCTGCGCGAGACAGAAGATCATTCCGTGGTGGAGGAAGAAGTGCGTGCCGGCCGCATGACTCCGGAGCAAGCTGCACATCATCCCAGTAAGAATGTTATTAGCCGCGCCCTCGGCGCCGAGAACGACGTCGAAGTTGATATGAAAGTGATCGAAGTTGACGATGGCACGGAGTTTCTTTTGTGTACCGACGGAATTACGCGGCACATTCCCGATCACGAGTTGAGGCAGTTGTTAATTACGCACGACGATCTGACGACGCTGTGCGGCGAGTTGAAACGGATATGCTACGAACGCGGCGCCGAGGACAACCTCACGGCCGTTGTTGTGCGGGTTGGTCTGCCGATTTCGGCTAAAGACAGAGTCGAAGACTTAGAGAAAACTATTTCACCGGAGACCACGCCTATGGTCGCCGCTGCCGTTGGCAGTTCCGATCACCTGGCGAGAACTCTCGATGGTGATCCTGCTCCGGCCGGAAGTCTTATTCCGCCGTCACGCAAGGCATTTCCGGGAGCAGCCACGGCGGTGAGCGGCCAGGAAACGCGAAACCTTGACGCGCCTGACGCTATCGAGAGTCGTCTCGATGTGGCGCAGCCGCCACCGCCGAGAAGCGGCATCGAGAGAACCATGACGCGGTTCTTTCTTTTTGTCCTCGTTGTGGGCGTGCTCGCCGGGGCGTTTTATGCCGGCAGGAAATACAAGGGTCCGATACCTTATCTCGATCAGAATGCAATTCCCGCCGCGGTGGCTTCGCCCACGCCGGTGACCGGCGACGATCCCGTTCTGAAGTTTGAAAGAAGCCGGCGCGAAGTTGATAACGATCCTAACGCGTGGTTGACAACGCAACTGCCGAGCGAACTGGCGAGGCAGGGTATCCAGCGCCCGTTGGACTCGAACGACGCTGAGTTTCTTTATCTTTATGGACGCGCATCGCTACTCATCGGCGACCTTGATGAAGCCGCCAGGGCGTTCGACGGAGCAATCGCGAAAGCCAACCTCGCTTCGCCGCAGGCAAACGCAACGCTCAAAAAAGAAGCAAGCCTCGGCCTGGCTGCAGTGGCGTTAAAATCCGAGAAAGACCGGCCCGCCGCCCTGGCGCGTTTTGAGGAAACGATGCGCGCGACATCGTCCGCCTCGCCATCGCCATCGCTGCCATCCGCATCCCCTGTTGGCTCCCCTTCTCTTTCCCCGTAGGCCTACTTCCTAACCAAGCGCGTAGATGGGAGCGCATAGCTAGAAGCGCGTAGCTGGAAGGGCGTAGCTGGGAGCGCAGGCATCTTGCCTGCATGGAGCGTCGAATGGCCCGGGTAAGCGTTAGCGTGAAAGAACCGTAGGCATAGGCAAGCCGGGATCCCTGCGCTCAGCTAGGGAGATTGAGCTCGCCGCGTGGGAAGTGCGAACTGATGCCAGAACTCAAGCTACAACAGAGCCGGCTCGATGGTCGCTTCGACATCATTGAATGTCTGGGCCGTGGCAGCTATGCGGAGATTTATGTGGCGCGCGACAACGCCGCGTCCGAGGGGGCGCCGGAAACTGTAGTCATCAAAGCGCTGAATATGTTTTTGCAGGAAGCGCCTGATGAAGCACTCGAACACACGCTGATCGCAAATTTTCAAAACGAAGCAGTCGCCCTTGATCGCGTGCGTCATCCAAACATCATCAGCCGCCTGGGCCATGGCACCGCTATCGATCTCGCTGGTACTACGTTTCATTACATCGTGCTCGAGTATCTCTCCGGCGGCGACATGGCCGCTCTTTCACGCAGCCGTCCCCTGTCGATTGAGAAAACTCTTTTTTATCTCGAGCAAGTGTGTTCCGGACTCGCTTACGCGCATGAGTGCGGT